>CALFBW010000113.1 GCA_937951415.1 uncultured Chitinophagales bacterium
TATCTTTTAAAGGAACAGCATTGATGGGAGAAAATGCAAACGATTCTTCGCTCCCATTTATTGACTTCGTAATTGATGGCAAGCCATTTAGCCAATATCTTAAAATAACGAGTCCCATGTTAACACCTTTCGGCTGGGACAGAGCTAAGGATTTACAATTAATAAGAGCCGGCCGACTCATTACTTTTCAAAAATCAAATTTCGCCAACGGATTGCAAACAGCCTATTTGTGTACCTGTTGTGGAGATGAAGGCTGTGGAGCAGTTATGTTTGATGTAATAAATGAAGGAGCATTCGTAAAATGGACACATTTTGTTTTAAGTTGCGGCTACCCCAGTGATGAAGAGCCTGACGAAATCATAAACGCAGCTCCCCTGTTTTTCGAAATCTCGAATTATCATCAAGCTATTGGAAAACTGAAGTCGATGCTGAAATAAGACCATCATTGCCGATACATTAAATCATTTGTATTCCTTCCTTTTCGAATCGCAGCTTTACACTTCGTCTGAGATCAGAAGCCATTTCAGTAGCACATTGTTGGTTTTTTACCCAAATAAATGCTTTCAAGTCCACCGATTTATTTCCCAAATTAGTCACTCTAACGGGAACCATTTCGCGATCTTCTTCCATTTCTTGTTCCGTTCGGTGATCAAAAGCATGTGGATGTTTTTCCGCCTCTTCACGGATAATCTCAATGGCTTTGTCTAAATCGCTGCTGTAACTAACAGAAAAAATGAGGTGCTTACGAATTTCATCGTCGGTATAATCGGAGTTTACGATGATTTCATTGCTGATCACTGAATTAGGAACAATGATTCTTCGATTTTCATAGTCGCGAATAACCGTATGTCGAAGGGTAATGTCTTCAATTACTCCTTCTAGTCCTTTTGCCTTAAGAATTACTCGATCATTTATTTTGAAAGGCTTAAAAATGACAACAAAGAGTCCGCTTACAATGTTACTCAAGGCTTGCTGTGAGGCAAAACTTACTGCTAATGCTAAAACACCGGCACCAGCTAACATCGTTGTTCCTATCGTTCGAAAAGCGGGAACAGAGTATATCGCCCAAGCGAAACCCAAGCCGTAAATTAGAGCCACAATTATCGAACGAAAGAAATGATAATTGGTCCGGTCAATCCCCTCCGATTCTTTGAGACTTTCCAGAAAGTTTCGAAAAAAGCGACGCGCAAAACCGCCAACTATTAGGGTGGCGATGACTATTAAAAGAAACTCCAAAAGATTGTTTCTCAGAAACATCTCGTTCCAAATATGTAGGAGCATTGATTATATTTTACTTCAATGATGTTTCATCTGCCTGTGAAACCCTGTAAAGATACAGCCAGACTTAATGTACAACAACAACTTTGTGAATTTCGGAACGATTCCTTTCAATGTCTTTTAATTCGAGATAATAAACACCGTTCTCAAATCGAGATAGATTTAAGGAGTCCAACGGATTAAATTCCAAAAGTGCTTCTCCCTCTTCATTGTAAACCGTACCTAGACTCTCTTTTATTTTCAGCTTCCCTCCTTCTTTTTCAAAATAAAAAACATTATCAGCAGGATTTGCATAAACATTCCATTTCAATGGATCGCTTTGACTAGTGTTCTTTGATGTTGCAACCATGATTGAGACTTCTTGTGTGTGAGTTGCCACTTGGTCGCAAAGAAAAACTGTCAATCCCACCGAGTAAGTTGCAGTTGAACTTTCATACCTATGAGTAGGATTAAGCTCATTGGAAAATGTACCGTCTCCAAAATCCCAATAAATAGAATCAGCATTTATACTAGTGTTAGAAAAGCTAAGCATTTCGTTTTGTTGTGAAAATTCGAAGCTTGCTTGCGGAGACCCAATTCCAATATTCCATTCGGCTTGATTTTTAAAGACGATGTTTCCTGCAGCTCTTTTAATTGCTGTTGCTGTTTTCCTGTCTACCTTGGCATTATAGGTAATCAGTGTAGGGTCCTTCTTCAGTATTGCTGCATAAAAAGTACAAGCTGCTGCGTAAGATCCAGCGAGACTAGGATGCGAGCCATCTCTGTCGTAAAGGTCAATTTCGGGATGGTTTTTTCGAAGATATTTCCAAACAGCCCCGACAGGAGCTAACATCGCTTTATTTTTTTCTGCCATTATCTTGTATCGGAGATTCAGCAAACTATCCATTCCTTCATAGGTACAGACAGGTGGCCAATTTCGACAATTTGAAGCATCGCCATTTTCTCTGCCCCAAGTCCTATAAAACAGCACTTGAGCACAGGACTGATTTGCACGAATAGAATCGCAAAGTAGTGCAGCAAAAGGAAATGTTTGGGCTTCTACTTGCTCAATCGGAAAAGTCGTTTCCCGACTGTGTCCTTGCAGCACCACGTAATCCCAATCGTCTGACCTGATTTTCGCCCATGTATTTGCATTCGAAGTATGTACCGAAAGCGACGCTCCTCCAATGGTACTTTTGTCCTGCAAAACGGTATCGCCAGCCGACAAAGCAACATCTTGGAACAGCTGTGGAAGATTATTGTAGTGGGTATAACTGTTGCCAATGAACAGTACTTTTGTTTCTTGACTTTTCAGCGCATTGTCACTTACAAAAACTGCTAGTATGACTAAGATAAAAACATAAAAAGAACTTGAAACTTTCATCGGACGAATATTGATCACTGCCAAGGTCTAAGATATAAATTCCCCTCTCCTCTCCCGGACAGAAGAGGGAAGAATGCTCGCTGTTGTCTTCCGCCGCTCAAAACAGAAAGAATAAACAAGCCAACACTTGCACAATTATTCAATTGATCATACATTTAAGCTATGAATCGAACGAAGCGCAATTTTTCCTATGAGAAACTGCAAGTGGTGGCAGAGATTTTAAAAACCATTTCCCATCCCATTAAGCTAGCAATATTAGAAATCTTAGAAGATGAAGAGCCACTAGATGTTGGCACTATTCTAGGACGTTTGCAAAGCAGCTGTGAAAAAACCATGCTCTCTCATCATTTAACGAAGATGAAAGACAGGGGAATTCTGAAATCTGAAAAGCGGGGAAAACGGGTTTTCTATAGCATCACAAATCGACAAATCTTGAAGATTTTTGATTGCATGGCAAATGTCGATATTGGCTAAAGTATGGTTTCAGCCTTACTGGCTTTTGATCAAAAATAAAAACAATAAATCTTGATAGAACTATTAACCCAAGCCTGGCCTTGGTATGTATCGGGCCCCTTAATTGCCCTAATTATGTTTGCTCTTCTAGTAGCTGGAGGAAACTTTGGCGTAAGCTCCACCTTAAGGAGTTTCTGCTCCATTGGAGGCGCTGGCAAGAGCATCGAATTTTTCGATTTTGACTGGAAAGCACAGATCTGGAACATCGTATTTGTAATAGGAGCAATTATTGGAGGTTTTATCGCACAAACATTTATTCCCAATCCAGAGCCCTTAGCGCTTTCGTCCTCGACCATAAATGACTTAGCTGCATTAGGAATTCCATTCTCTGGCGGATTGGCACCAGAGACTCTTTTTAAGTGGTCAAGTCTGTTTACCTTCCAAGGATTCTTGGTCTTAGTGGTCGGTGGCTTCCTCGTAGGTTTTGGTACCCGTTGGGCGGGCGGCTGTACTTCGGGCCATGCCATAAGTGGATTATCTAATCTCCAAGTTCCATCTTTGATTGCTGTTATTGGATTTTTTCTTGGAGGCCTATTTATGACTTTCATTCTCTTCCAGCTCATTTTTTAAAGACCAGATATGAAATACCTCAAGTATTTATTGATAGGCATTGCCTTTGGCATTGTCATGACCAAATCAGAAGCCATTTCTTGGTACCGAATTCAAGAAATGTTTCGCTTTCAAGCCTTCCATATGTATGGAATTATTGGGTCGGCTTTAGCGGTAGGAATAGCGCTTACGCAATGGCTGAAACGCTCTGCTAAAACAGCCATAGATGGAAACCCCATCACCTTCCAAGACAAGCAATTCAGCATTAGCCGTTACCTTTTCGGTGGCTTTATTTTCGGATTGGGCTGGGCACTTTCTGGCGCTTGTCCCGGACCCATGTACACATTGCTTGGCAATGGATTTTCTGTTTTCATTGTCGTAATACTTTCTGCAATATTTGGCACCTTTGTCTATGGACTTTTACGCCCCTATCTGCCGCATTAAGTCGATAATTTGAACCGTAAACTAGTATAAAAAATACTCGCTCTTCTCTTTCTGCGAAAACATCTATTTCTAGAAAAGAGTTATCAGTGAATTATTTACGTACTGAAAGAAGTTTGACGAACAGTTCGCACAAAGGCTTGCGGTTCAAGGGCTCTCGATTAAAGGCAGGCTATTCTATTGATTCTATCTTTCTGCCAGCAGCAAGCCTTCAGATCTATCCCAAGCACAAATAGCTTGATTGTGTTGCTTATCGCCCTTTGGCTGATCTTCTAAGGTAAAAGCACTAGCTTTGTCTGCGAAAATTCATATACAAGAAGATGCTAAAAATCAACATATATCTGCGCTTTGCTATCATTGCTATTTGCTGTTTGCTTGGTCTAATTTCTGCCGGCATGTATGGCGTTTTGAGCTCGATTCCCTTTTTCTTAGGTGCACTATTTTTCCTAGCAGGCTACTTCCTTTTAGGCACTGTTGCTTCTAGCTCGGAGATGATTCAAAAGGGAGATATTGACGGCGCTGAGAAAAATTTAAAGTTAACAAAGAAGCCTGAATGGTTGTTTTCGACCAATCGTGCGTATTATCATTTATTAGAATGCACTATTCACTCGCATCGGAAAAACAATCAAGCTACCGAGGCTTCTTTTCAAAAGGCATTGGAAATTGGTCTGCCTTCAGGAAACGAAGAAGCGATGATTCGCTTGAACTTAGCCAACCTAGCAGCCACACGCAACAATTGTAATGGGGCGAACGAGCAAATAAAAAAGATCAAGCAACTGAATGTCAACGATCCTCAAATGTTGGAACAGGTGAAGTTGTTTGAACGTGCCTACAAACAAAGAGGGCAAATGAAATTCCAACAACAGCAACAACATCAACGAAGAGGTCGCAGAAGATAAGGGAATAAAAAAGCAAGTATTGAATTAGCGATGCTCCTTCTTCAAAGACAACGAAAGATTTAGAAAGTAAATATTCACCAGCTAATAAAATTCGCGACAATTTATAGGATGAATACAGAAAATCGAAAGATAAAAGTTAATCCTCAGGGCGCGATGAGTTGAAACCCATCGCTGATATATTTCGTCCCACTAGATCGTATGTTTAAAAAATAAAAGAGGTTTCAGGTAATTTGAAGTTGTAACGAAATCAAAAAACCTGAAACCATGAATAATTTTAAAGGTAAGAATATCTACATAGGTCTTGATGTTCATAAACACAGTATGGATGCT
>CALFBW010000114.1 GCA_937951415.1 uncultured Chitinophagales bacterium
TGGTCGTAGACTAGTTCTCCTGGATCTGTAAAGTCGCCATCAAGATTTAGGTCAACCCAAATTCTCCAATATTCTGGAAAAGTATCGGAAGTGAAGCCAGGGGTAAGGGTGAAATTATAGCTGCTGCCTTCCATTACGTTCCATATCATATTGGTGTAATCTTCATATCCTCCTGTATTAAATCCCGAGTTATTGTTCAACCCACCATTGTCGAAGTTGATTGTTTCTATCCATTCCTCTTGTAAATCGTTGTTTCCATTGGAAGCGCAGTAATCCAATAAGGTCGTAAAAGACCAGATGGGAGAGGACGCAAAACCTGAGCAAGAATTGCTCGCATTGACCTGCCAATAGTAAGTGTTTCCACTTGCTAAGGCACTCGTCAAAAAATTGGTACTAGTGAGATTACTTGCAGTCTCAATAATATTATTCATACTGGGATCGGTGGCAATATTTATTTGGTAAGTTTCAGCACCTGTTGCTGCAGACCAGTTCAGGTTCGTTTGTGCTGGTGTACTGCCTCCATTGCTGGGGCTAGAAAGATTGACATTGGATAGACTGCTGGAATTTACAATTAAAAACAACTCTGCTGTATGAGAGATCCCACCGCCGCTACCACTTACAACAAGATTGTAGGTGCCAGGACTAACGGTACTGCTGGTGTTGATTGTTAGGATTGTATTTGTGTTTGGGCTTAAAGGGTTTTGTCCAAAGTTTGCAGTAGCACCGAATGGCAAGCCCGAGACAGCAAGATTTACGGAAGCATTGAAGCCAGCAAGACCAGTTAAATCTATTGAGGTGGTTGATGAAGAACCTGCACATACCGCGACTGAATTTGGATTTATTTCCAACTTGTAATCGGGAACTGTTGGTGCTACAATGCTAAAATTGGCATTAGAAATGTCAAAGAAAATGTTGTCACTGCAAATGACTTTTATTCGGTTGTTGTTTCCTTGATTGTTTGGAACAGTGATTTGCTGTGCTCCATCGTTCATTGCATTTGTTATCAAAACAATGGGATAGGTGAAACCTCCATCGGTACTCATTAAAATGTCTACTTCAGCGCAATTGATGGGATTACTGTTTGTGCCGGCCACATCCCATGTCACCATTTTTGTAGTTCCAGCTTCCCATGTAACGGAAGTATTCGGGCTATTAACAAGGAATGGTCCGGCTGCACTGCTTACAGTAATATTTGTCTCTGCTTCAGCGGTGCATCCTACCATCGCATTGTTGTCCCTTACTGTTACTTGCCACTTATACGATCTATTCACACTGGAAAGCACTTCCCAAGTGGGATTGTTATTGTTAACAAGATCTGTCAAGTTAGGAAGCGTCCGAACAGGGTTACTACTAGGGCTATAGGAACGAAAGGCTGGTCCTTGTCCTGCATTGGCTTCAGGTGGCATATTGGCTTCTTCAGGGTCCATTTGTTCCCAACAATAGGTCAGCGGATCTCCATCTGGATCACTGGCAACAGCCGTAAGTTCGAAGGGCGTGCTTCGTGGAATGTTATAGTTTGTACCGGCGTTGACTGTTGGAGCATTGTTAGAAGTAGCGCTTATCGAAGGACAAGAGCTACTGTTTCCAGAAACGATGTTGTTGCTAATTTGCTGAATACTGCGAGCGTGAAAGTACGCATCAGAATTTGACTGAACATCTGGTGCACAGATGCCAGCATATCCCATAATCGTAGAAGCACTTCCCGGTTCCATACTAGAAAACGGATCGCTGTTGCAGTCGTTATTTTGCGTGTGATTAGCACCAAAAGAGTGTCCCATTTCATGAGCTACGAAATCAATATCGAAAGTATCGCCGATTGGAGAAGGTTGCCCAGTGACACCTCCTGCTTTGAAATTAGTACAAGGCGCCCCCAGGTAAGCCACACCGCCACCACCAGTGCTGAAAACGTGGCCGATGTCATAATTGGCTGATCCTATAGTATTGTCGGTAAAGATCTGATTTTCTGTTAATAAAGCATCGCCATCAAAATTGGAAAGGTTGTCAGAACCAATATTTATTAAGCTGTTATTGTTGGCTACCAAATTCATTGTAATACCAAGATCGTTTTCAAAAACACCATTTACTCTGTTCATGGTTACAACAATTGCCGCTGTCACTGAACTAATTGTGTTTCCGTGAAAAGCACTGTATTCAACTGTTGTCGTAACTGCCAAACGATAAGTTCTCATTTGGCAATCTCCAGCAAAAGATTTGGGAAGGGATGCTTCGGCAGTTTTCTTGATTGCATGTCCTTCATAGTGGCAAATAAAAGGATCTTCTCCTGGAATTGCTAGACGATCTTCACGATAGAAACTGATGTAATCGTTTTTATTTCCAAAATCGTAGGGGTCGACGAAGTAGTCATTTCCATGAGGGTTGATGACCATTGCATGAAAGCCTTTTGGGTTGATGCTGATTTTGGCTTTTATGGAAGAATTTGCAACAGAAACCGCGTCAAAAGCCATCACCTCCGGTAATTCTTTTTGCATATTTTTCGGCATTAAGGTGTTTCTCCAAACGCGAAAAGCTTCCATTTCTCCTTCAGGATTAGGAATTTCAAGTATGAGTGGGACATCAATTGTAGCAGGATTAGTTAAATGGCTATTCATTTCGTCGAACCCTAAGCGAAAGGTGCCATATTTGGAAGGGATGGTGTAGCGTTTGCCAACCGTGTTAATTCTCGACTCATCTTGAGCTTGCCAAAATGAATCTGATTCCTGAGCTAGAATACTTCCCGAGAAAAAGAGAATAAAAATGACTGAAAATAGCCACCCGTAGTTTGATAGGGGAAAATTCGGTTTCATGCCGTAGAGTTTGAACAAAGATCAGAGAAAATGAAGATAATACCCGCTATTAGAGGCTTTTATGCTTCATTTGGCGCCATAATTTTTTTATTAATAAATGAGAAATAGACAGGTAAGAATTGAGCAATAGTAACTCCTTGATTGCTTATTCTTTAGACTCTTTTATTTTTTGTAT
>CALFBW010000115.1 GCA_937951415.1 uncultured Chitinophagales bacterium
AGGGAGAAGGGGCGGATGCCCCTCTATTGAAAGATACAACAGAACCAATAGAGCAGACTTATGAAAGAGATTGAATTTTGTAAATACCAAGGAGCGGGCAATGACTTTGTCATGATCGACAACCGTTTAGGCGTTTTAACAGGAAACGAATCTACCGTGATTCGGAATCTTTGCGAAAGAAGGTTTGGAATTGGAGCTGATGGTCTAATCTTATTAGAAGAGATTGAGGATGAAGGATTACGTATGGTTTACTTTAATGCCAACGGCTTTGAAGGTAGTATGTGTGGAAACGGTGGACGGTGTTTTGTGAAATTTGCGCATTCGCTTGGTTACAACGATCTTGATCTTAATTTTTTAGCTTGCGATGGTTGGCATACGGGTTCCATGAAAGCCGATGGAGAGATACATCTCAAAATGAATGATGTAGAAGGATTTCAACGCGATGGCGAGGATTATGTCCTTGACACTGGCTCGCCACATTATGTTCGAGTAATGGAAGATATGAGCGATCTCGATCCACATGCAATGGGCGCCTCAATTCGCCATTCAGAAAAGTACAGAGCTAAAGGAATAAATGTGAACTTTCTACAGCCGATTGATGCGCTTTCGGGTTTTGTGAAGACCTATGAGCGAGGGGTGGAGGCTATGACATTAGCTTGCGGAACTGGGGTGACAGCTTGCGCAATTGTAATGAGTGAAATTCACGGTCAGCTCGACGGTTACCATTCCTTTATGCATCAAACGGAAGGTGGCCTACTACGCGTAAATTTCCATCGAAAAGGATGTGATTTTACCGACATCTGGCTATGTGGGCCCGCAGAAGAATCCTTCCGAGGCAGCTTTCGAATTGCTGCTAGCGCGGGAGAAAGAGCACCCGGTCTTGATGAAGATGCCCGTTCGGTGACATGATTTCCAAGAGATGCATTCCCGATAATCCTTTAGTCTGAAGCTTTAGCGTGTTTCCAGCTTCTTCGATTTTGAAGTCTACCTTTCTACCAGACAAGTCGTACAGTCGAATGCTATGCAAAGAAGCTTGTGGAAGTCCTGCAATATTTAAATCGTTGTTCGTCGGATTAGGATAGATATTTATTGCCGAAAAATTATTTGCCAGAATTGCAGTGTTCATGGTATCCACCACTTCTTCGTCTTCTTCATCCCAGCGAACTTCAAAGTTGTCCAAATGGAATCCGTCATCTTCGACGAAGCCGTCCGAAACGAATCTGAACGAAAGGGAAATGTTTTCTCCTAAGTAATCATTGAGCGAAATGCGTTCTAAAACCCACTCGTTTTGCTCGCCATCATAAACAGGTGCATCTGGTGCTAGATTCGCACTACCGGTACTGGTGTGCAAACCGCATAAAGCCGATACATCGCCGGTAGTGTTGTTGGTCGCCAACAACTGTATATAGTCATAACCTTTTTCAATTGCCCACTTCGCGCGGAAACGAACTTCTGCCTCAGTAGCTGATTTTAAATCGATTGCAGGAGTGCTTAAAGTAGAAAAGGCATTGGCAGAATAGTCTCCAAAAGGCGATTCCGTCAAGGAAGCCTCGCCAGTAAAAGCTTCGTTGGTGCTTATTCCCCATCCATCATTTACCCAGCCATCCAAGTTCTCAGCACTAGGGATATATTCTTGATCGAACATTGCTAGATCAGATGGTAAATAGAGAAAGTGGGCAGTATCCCCGAGGCTGTAATTTCCATTAGCAGTTTCCACCACGAATGATAGTAAATCGCCGTAAGCTGCTTGATCGTTGATTGTAAAATCGAAACTTCCCGTTTGACTGGCACCAAACTCTAGGGCAGAATAATCAATTGGATCTGCACTACTGAATTCTAATCCTGGATGTAAACTACTAGCAATCACTTGATAAGCTCCACCTTCTTCTAAGCCAAATCGTTTAATTTCAAATGGAATGCTTCCACTATTTTCTTCTAGGACAAGCTCTGCAGATGAGGTAGCGAATGCATATTGTCCAAGCGTTCGAACAGCATTGATGTTTTGCCAAAGTGTTTCTCGGCAGATATCCATTAAACGTCCTTCTGCGGGATAAAATCCATCCGAATCTTTCCCAACTTCTGGCGTCATTGACAAGATTTTGTCTTTTTCTGTTTGTTCTCCGTACATCCAATCGTCTGTATCACCATTGACCAAATATCCTACGGTTTCGAATCCTGTTCCCGTGGTGTATTTATTTTGAAGAATCATCACTTCCGCAATGGTTCTAAAGAATAAATCATCAGGTGTTACTTGTGAATCATAGCCCCAAGGGAAAATTAGGTAATCGCCGTAAGTATGATAATTTAAGGCAATTTCGAAATCATGCGCTAAGGTGAATTCTCTTACCGCTGCAATTTCGGGTTCTGAAAAGGGTGCTGTTCCTCGGTACACATCACTTGAAAAATTTGGGGAGGAACCTTGATTATCTAGCCCCCATTGGTAGCCGTAATTTCTGTTTAAATCAACTCCATCTACTTCAGGGTCGAAAACCCCGTCCCCATCATTGTCTTTTTTATTTTTTCTCCAAAAACCAAATGTATTTGGGCCGCCAGGATTAAAGAGTTCTTCGTTGTATTGGTAACCATCAGGATTCACGCAAGGAATAAAGTACAGTTCGTAATTATCCAATAAATAGGTAATCGAAGGATCTTGACTGTACTGTTCCAATATGTAGTACATGAAAAATAGAAGCTGTGTCGCCGACATGGGTTCTCTTGCGTGGTGCAAGGCAGTAAAAAGGATTTGCTTTTTATTTGATCCTAGCGGACTTGTTATCTTTTGGTGATAAACTAAATTACCTTCAGAGGTTTCTAAGGAGCTAATGGCCGTAAGTGGATTGATCAGCGCTGGATATTCTTGATTCATGGTATTCATGTGCTGCAAGATCTCCGAATAGGTATGGAAGCCCATCATGCTTCCCAGTTCAAAGAAGGCTGGCACCGACCAGCAAGTCACATCATCTATTGAGCAAGAACTGCCTTCCGAACGCTGCAGGTACTTCGCTCTTTCTGCCGCGTAGAAATCGTTGCTGTTCTCGTAAAGTACCTTGAATGCTATATCTGCATCTTTCAAGCGATTGCGCTCTGTACTGGAAAGATCTCCTTCAAAGTATGCTCCTTTGCGATGTTTGAGTGCACAGTGATCAATTCCTAAGTCATGCAAAATTTGAGCAGCATTCGGGAATTCTAAAACTCGAACACGGGCATGATCTTGCCCATCCAACCCAAAAGGAAATAAGAAAAGCAGGCATAAAAAAGTAAAACAGTATTTCAAAATGAAGTCGATTGATGGTGAATAAGTTGCACCTGTTTGAATAGGATTACAAAGCAAAGTTTCACATCAGTCGAATTAAATGGAAACTACTCGGGAAGCCATATCAATCGCTTAACGGGACTTGCCTTTTGCTCGTAGTAAAGATAATACAAGTAAATGCCTGCTTCGTTCAGAATGTCATGTAATGGAAGCGGAGAGGACATGCTATTTATGGGCTTTCGGTAACGCTCCCGACCCAATAGGTCAACAATGTACAAAGTGTATCCATCAAGAGCCGATGCTTGATCAATACTTAAGCTTGCTTTGTTCGTGACTGGATTAGGAGTGATTAAAAAGTTTGGCCACGAATAATTTTGAAGAGCTGTAGGAAAATTAAGCTCCAAAATAATCCATGCCGAACTCTGGTTGCCAGCTGCATCGATGATCGTGTAATACAAGGAGTCCGTACTATTGATTTGATTGGATGCCTGATAAATGATGGTGTCTCCTCCATTCCAAATGATTTCTCCTAGTGCAGCAGTTCCAATACTCAAAATTTGCAATCCTTCGCCCACATCATTTGCAAGTGGATCCAAAAAACTAAGATTGTCGCTAACGGAAAAAGTGTCATTGACTGCTTGTAATTCATTTTCTGGACTATCGAAAACTTCTATCCAAACGGTCGCAGTATCGTTAAGTCCATCTTCGTTGGTGATAACATAATTGAATTGATCCCAGCCAACAAAATCGTCGTCGGCCTCATAATTGAATTGTGCATCATTAAGTTCAAGTGAGCCATTACTAGGGGAAGACCACCAAGTAATAGAAAAGCTCTGATTTTGCGGATCTAAATCATTTCCTAAAACATTGAATAAAAGTAAAAAATCATTGAAGCAAAAAACAGAGTCATCCACAGCTATCGGCGGCAGCAAATTGTTAATCACTGTAATGTAAATCCAAGCTGTATCCGTATCAATGCCATCGCTAACCACATAAAAGAGGGAATCTAATCCTGTGAAATCTTCATCAGGAAGGTATTGGAATAGCTCATCTTCCAGCGCGATCCACTCTCCATTATTAGGAACTGACGATTGGGAAATAGTGAGGAAATCGTTTTCGAAATCTTCATCATTGGATGCAGGGGAATATTCTACTGGAGTATTGATGAAAGTCTCAATAAAATCGTCTACTGCATTGGGCGCTTGGTTGACGTAATTGACTTCGATAGTGACAGTGGCACTACTAGCGTTTCCATTCGAATCATTGATGCTGTAATCGAAGGAAGCCGTTCCCGAAAAATCGGTTGCAGGAATAAAAGTGATGCTTCCGTCCTCGTTGATGATTGCTTGCCCATTTTCGATATTTGAAACTTCATTTATTACCAAATTATCTCCTTCAATATCGGTATCGTTTTCTAGGACGTTTATGGTAATTGTCTCGTTGGTGTTTGTGCTAATAAAATCGTCTGCGGCATTGGGTGCTTGGTTGACATAATTGACTTCGATA
>CALFBW010000116.1 GCA_937951415.1 uncultured Chitinophagales bacterium
AAACTGTTTTTTATTAAAATAAATGCGTCGGAAATTGAATTTGCTCGAAAGAAAATCCAAGCAAAAGTGGCCAAAACAAAAGTGCTTGGAATGGCTACGAATTTCAAACCTGCAGATAAAATTTTATTCCCTTCTAGTTTCTTTGTTACAGGATTTAAAACCAGCTCAACCACCAAATACAAGCCGTGTAAGAAGCCCCAAGCTAAGAAGGTCCAATTCGCTCCATGCCACAAGCCACTGATTAAGAAAGTCAGCATCAAATTGTAGTACCACCTCCATTTCACTACTCGATTTCCTCCTAGGGGAATGTAGACGTAATCACGAAACCAAGTGGAAAGCGAAATGTGCCAGCGCTGCCAAAATTCACGAATACTAGAAGCCAAATACGGCCTTCGGAAGTTCTTCATTAATTCGAAGCCCATAATTCGAGCAGATCCGCGCGCAATGAGCGAATAGCCTGCGAAATCGCAAAAAATTTGAAAGGCAAAAAAGACAGTCGCCAAAATCACTTGCAGCCCCACGTACTTTTCTGGATTACTGTAAACTACATCCACAAAAGGAGAAACCCTATCGGCAATCACCAGTTTCATGAAAAAGCCCCAGGTCATCAATTTCAAACCATCGGTTACCCGCGCATAATCAAAATCAAAAGTCTCTCGAAATTGAGGAAGCAATCTAGAGGGACGTTCAATGGGCCCTGCCACCAATTGCGGGAAGAAACTCACGTACAATGCGAAGTATCCGAAGTGCTTTTCGGGAACAATATCTCCTCGATACACATCAATGCTGTAGCTCAAGGTTTGAAAGGTGTAAAAAGAGATGCCCACAGGCAGCAATAAGTCGTGTACCCAATTCCCGCTACTAGCACCAAAAAATTGAAAAAGATCTTGAACATTGCCACTCACAAAATTGAAATACTTGAAGCCGAAAAGGATGCCCAAGTTGACCAGAAGGCTTAAGTACAAATACTTTTTCCTTTCCTTCTTGGTCTCTTGCTTTCCCATTTGGATAGCAACGAAGTAATCAACCACCGTTGACAAGAGAATGAGTAAGGCATATTCCACCTTCCAGCACATGTAGAAATAATAACTGGCTCCTAGCAAGAAAATCCACCTCCATTTCGCGGGCAACATGAAATACAACATGATAACCACGGGAAAGAAAAACAGAAAATCGATGGAGTTAAACAGCAATGGGCTCAGATTTAGTTCGTGCCATTAAGTATGCGCATCTAGCTAGACAAAAGTCGCCCTTCTTTCGTTCATAAAGGAATTTCTTCTATTGAATCTTAAATGCACCCATGCTGTAATTACCGCTTATCTTTGCGCTTCGAAGTACAGTTCATGAAAATTTCAGTCGTTATTCCGGTCTTCAATGAAGAAGACAATGTTGCCCGCCTTCATCAAGAAGTAGTTGATGTATGCCGCAAAGAAGGATACGAATTTGAGGTCATTTTTGTGGACGACTTCTCTACCGATCAAACCGTGGAGCGAATCAAAGCGCTGAAGCCTGTTCGTCTCATTCGATTTCGCAAGAACTTCGGACAAACAGCAGCCATGGACGCCGGCATCAAGGCCGCGAGAATGCCTTTCGTCATCACTATGGACGGTGATGGACAAAACAATCCTGCTGATATTCCTAAGATGCTAGACTTTCTAGAAGAGAAAGGCCTCGATGTGGTGTCGGGCTGGAGAAAAGATCGCAAAGACAGCTTCATGAAACACTTCGTTTCCCGAGGAGCTAATCTACTTCGAAAGCTGTTCATCAACGACGGCATCCACGACAGCGGTTGCTCCTTGAAAGTCTACCGAAAAGAATGTTTTGAAACAGTGAATCTCTACGGAGAAATGCACCGCTACATTCCCGCGATTCTAAAAATCAAAGGATTTCAAGTAGGGGAAGTAGTAGTCAATCATCGCGCTAGAGAAGCTGGAGTGACCAAGTACAATTGGACACGCACCATCAAAGGCTTTATCGATTTACTTTCCGTCTGGTTCTGGAACAAGTTTGCAGCGCGTCCTTTGCACTTACTGGGAGGACTTGGTATACTGTTCATCCTATTCGGACTTTTAGCAGGAAGCATCACCTTCGTTAACTTCCTTATGGGAGCAGGAATGTCAGAAACCGCTTGGCCCATCTTAACAGCCTTCCTTTTACTAGGCGGGATTCAACTTTTCGTCTCTGGTTTATTGGCCGATATTATGGTCAAAAGCTATTTCGAAAATACCAAAGACACTTCTTACAGCATTAAAGAGTTTTACGAAAGTCCATCCAAGTAAACCGCTGATCAAAGTAGCAAATGGACATCTTAATGCTTCTCTCTAGCGGCTTATCTTTGTGAGGTATTCAAGTAAGTCGCAGAAATTGAATTCTAGCTCAAACAACAAGCTTTATTGGTCAGCACTGATACCAGCTATCCTGGTTTATGTCATCTTATTGATGATGGGTACGCCTTTGCTCGGCAATGATTGGAACATCAATTTCATCTTTGCAGGCTCCTGCATCTTGCCACTATTGGTACAGAAGCTATTGCGCGGAGGTAAAGAACACGCTTACAAGGTATCCAAAACCTTGTTCTTACTATTCTTACTGGCTAACCTCTTAACAACTGTCGCATACCCTCAAATTGAAGCAGCCTTTGTCGGAAGACCAGTCTTGTTTGCAGCATTGGTGCTATCCTCCGTCTTCTTCCTATCTTTCGGCAGCTGGGAATTACTTGAAAATAAAAACAAAAGCAGGAATTGGTGGGCCAGCATAGTCGCAATAGGCTCCCTCGGTCTCGCACTCTTTCTACGACTGTACGATCTAGAAGGCGTTGATTCTTTCAGAGACGAAGACCATCACATCTACGGCGCTAAAACCCTAATCGAAAGTGACTATCTACTGTACGGACGAGCGAAGTTGGTTACCTACAGCACCGCTTTTATGGCGCAATGGACAGAAGCTGAGACCTTCCACGAATACTTGTATGCAGGACGAATCCCAGGAGCTGTTCTTGGAGCGCTAAGTACCATCCCAATCTATCTTTTGGCGAAAAAGATCAACTATTCCACAGGAGCTATCGCAGCTTTCCTATGGGCGGTTTCTCCTTGGGCAATCGGCGTTTCCCACAACATCCGAGAGCACAGCTTTTACCTATTCTTTATCCTGATTGCGATTTTAAGCTTCTACAGACTACTCGAAAGGCACTTAAAGGAAGGAAAAGGACTCGATTTTACGAGTGTAATAAACATACTCTTCCTAGGAGCTTTGCTGTTCTATGCCTTCTTCATAGATCGATTTTCGACTCTAAAAGTTGCGGGAGCCATACTAGGGAGCATGACGCTCGCCTTCGTTTTCGTCCATACAAATATGTGGAAGCGATCCCTAAAGGACAAGCGAGTGCTGCTAGGAATAGCTGCTACTTTAGCGCTGTTTACTGGGCTCATTTTACGAGTAAAACACATCCGTTTTTTGCCCCAAGCAGACTGGGGATGGCCCGACACTTTCTTTCATGCAGCCGCTTCTATTCCGATGCATTGGTGGCAAGCAGACACCCAAGATCCCTACCTGTTTTACTGCCTACTACTAGCAGCATGGACAGGAATTATTTATTACAAAAAGAGAAAAACAGCTTTCTTCTTCTTCAGCTTTTTCTTTGTATTATCTGCTTATTTTCTGTTTTTCAATCGCTACTATTTTCCTAGATACATCTTTTACATTCTGCCGCTTTTTGTCATTTTTATTGCCGCAGCAGTACAAACTATATGGCAATTCTGGGAACTGGTTCCTAATAAAATAAAATGGATCGGCAGATTTTGCACGCTGGTATTACTCCTATTTATTTTCAAATATCAAAACACTTGGGCTGCTGCTACAAATCCTGGGGAAAATGAAATTCATGCATTAAAAAGCACAGGAGAGTTTCACCACGACAAAGAAGTAGCTTTAAAATACATAGGTAATAAATTCATCAATACTCACATTGATTCCATTGCCATTGTAAGTTCTATTTACGACTACCTTATCTATCATGAATTTGAACCGACTTGTGTCATCAAATACCAATACAAGGCACCTGATCGAATCAGTAAACTGGAAGAACTCGCAGATTCTCTCGACCAAGGAATTGTCTTGTTAGATAAACACCGAAACGAAATTTGGCAACTAGGACTTCCTGTGGATTCCTTACAAAGACCCTTTCGATTCGCTAGCAAAGAAATGCGCTTGGTGGTCAATGAAAATCGTTGCCAAATATATGAATGGTATCCCATGCCAGCTCCACTCAACTTGCGAAAAACCAGCAAGCTAACCGATGGAATATTAGATGCGAATAAAAGACAATCTTTTTCATTTTGGATTAAACCTGAAACGCTAAATGATGGACCGCTTTTCTATGTATCTAAAGGCGCGGCAGAGTATCCAATGATCACGGCAAGGGTGCGCAATTTAAATACGGGAAAAATTCGCTTAACATTGGAATACGATCGCTACGACCCTAACAGTATTTCCTATATCGATATTCCTAGAACCGATGAATGGCAACACATCGTTTGGTATCAATACAGCGGGCAACACGGAAGTCCTCAGGGGTTTTTCCTAAATGGCTTAAAAGGTCATGAGCGAAAGACACCTTTTACCATCGAAGGCTTGGGAAGAATATTTATTGACAAAAATGCAGAGTCTTCAATAAAAGATTTAAAAATCTATGATCAAGTGTTAACAGAGCCAATGATTACACCTATTTATCGAGAGGGAAAAAATCTCGAAGTACCAGAATTTCAAAAGCAAGAACTCGAATTTAAATCCGCAAACATTATAGAACAGTAAAAATTTGATAACCAGCTCCTTACTTCACTTTGTCTCTGAGCTCTTTCAGCTTTTCCTTAATCCAATCCTTTCCCGCTAAGGCACCCGTGCTGTCAACTTTTTCCTCCAATTTAGAGAGTTCTTTTTCGAACTGCACAGCAGGAAGGTATTCGTAATTCATCTTTAATCGATAAATACGCCCGGTCAAACGGAAGTGATCACTGTACCTTTTTAGCTTTCCTTTATTCAGCAATTTGTCACGAGAAACATAAGCCTTAAATGACTCCACCAGTGAATTGAGCGCATCTGTTTCTCCTAAATCATAATAAATTCTCAAGAGCAAACTCTTACTGTTTCTGTAAAAAAAAGGATCAGTATATTCAACAGTATTCAACAGACCTAATGCTTCAGAATATTCCTGGGTGTGGTAATACAATCGCGCGAGATTGTAATTATAAGTATTTTCTCGAGTGCGTTCGGGTACGTCATTTTTATATTTAAAAATAAATTCCTTCGCCCACTCATATTCTTTGACTCGCAAAGCTGCACTGGCAATATTTCGATAATGTGACTCTTTAAATACCCCTTCCTCAATCACCAATCCATTTCGCAATAATTCCTTGTAAATTTTCAAGGTCTCACTCCAAAATTGATGCTCTCCTTGATTTCCTCTTCGAATGCAAAAATTCAAACAATAGTGATACAAATCACGGCGCTCCCCTTCGGGAAAACAATCGCCATACTTTGCCAGTAAATCCGTCAATTTATAATAGTGTCGATTATTGTCTTTATCGGTTAAGGTATGATAAACTTGATAATAAACGGTAATGGAAGGAGTAGTAGACCACCACTCTAAATTAGACTCTAAATATTTAATGGTTTCTTCAACAAAATTATAATCGTATTCTCTCCGCAAAAAATGGCTGCGATTGATCATTTCGCAAACACTTCTTAATTTTTCGGATAAATAAAAACGATCTAAACTATCGACTTTAAATTGCAAACTTTCGTCTCTTCGGAATGTAGCTTGATCGACAAAAAACAAATCTGCCTCTGCTGTTGTTTCGTACATCCGAAAATGATGATCGAAATTCTGATGCTTTTCTGTTGTGATAGTATCCTTGGTTCGATTTAATATCTTTTCGAAACGCTTATTTAATTTTCGTTTTCTTAAATCTCGTAACAAATACAAATTAAGATCGGTTTCTACTTTCATAAATTCTTGCAGCGATAAGAAAGTCTCAATATTTCTTAAGGTATAAGAAAATACATGTTTCAGTTTTGCCTCACTGTAAGATTCTCCTTTGAAAACTTTAGAAAATATCTCCTTCCGGTCGGTCTTCTTTTTCGAGAAATCTGGATAGATCTTATTGAAGTAATTGACCAATACTTTCACGTCTCGATGCTTATTGAAATAAGGCGATCCGATAAACTCGACGAAGCGAGTCATTTCCTTCCGATTAAGGGTCTTTATGAACTGTATTAATGTACTCTTGTACATATTTGTCAGAAATTACGACTAAATTTACACTTATTAAATTTAAAACCAAGGCTTTAGGTCAAAAAAAATACTAAAAAAAGTCGATTATCTATCCAAATAGTGTTAGGATTGACTCTTCTTTAGGATGAACTTTGAACTACAAGAGAAAAGAATGCGTTTTATGCTATACGACGTGCATTGATTCTTCCACCTTCAAGCACTTATACCAATGAAAAACCTCTTTACATTTTACTTTCTACTTTTCAGCTCACTGGCAGTGTTTTCTGCGGAGCTTAACGTAGATATTCTGTGCTTACAAGAAGATGCGAGCTGCAACGGCATTGGGCCGAACAACGGCTTGTTCCAATTCGAAGTCAACTTCGCTGATGGAGCTGGAGGGGCTGCAGATCTATTCATTTATCAAATAGTAGGAGACGACACAACCGCTACTATTACAGAGAGCATTACGACCGACTATACCTCAGATAGCTTCCCCGAAGGCGGTGAAAACTACAGCATTCGAGTGATTGATACCGATGACCAAGAATACCAAAAAACCTTGATCGCCATAGAGTGCACTTCACCAGACAACCCTACTGGACAATCGGGAATGACTGACTTTCCTACGGGAGTACAAGAAGTGTGCTTTGGGGAAGATGCGGTCATAACAGCGGACTGCGTTTATATACCAGCTAACGATTATTCTACGGCAAGCTACGTACTGTATCCCTTCGATGGCGTACTGCCCGACGATGCAATTGCGTGGAGCGATGACGGGACTTTTCCCTTCTCTCTAGTAGAAGAAGCAGGGCTGATTGGTATGCCGCTGGTGGTTTCTGGTGTGATTGGCTGGAATGAAAGTGCGGCAGGACCCAATGTACAACCAGAAGGAATCATCGACTACGAAGGACTTACCCCTGTTTTCTTTAAGGCACAGGGAGAAACCATCATCAACAACGGAATAGACGCCTTATTCAGCTGTGGAGAGGAGGTGATGCTATATGCGCCTCCGGGAGCGGAGGTAATCGAATGGAGTACCGGCGAAACCACAGATACAATCTTCGTTAGTGGTGATACGGGATGGAATGATTACTGGCTGCATGTATTGGCCGATGACGGCTGCACATGGATCGACAGCACAGCCGTTTACTTTGATGATTCTTGTGTTTGGCCAGGCGATGCCAACTACGATGGCGTGGCAGACAATTACGACCTATTGGCCCTAGGACGATCTTTTGGGGCAACGGGTCCAGCACGGAACGATGCTAGTATCGACTACGTGGCTCAAGCCGCTGCTGACTGGACGGGCAGTTTCGATGACGGAACAAACTATAAGCACTCTGATTGCAATGGCGATGGTGTTGTTGGCAAGAACGATGTGCAAGCCATTCTAGAGAACTACGACATGACCCATGAGCGTCCGCAAGGTGGAGCACCGGCTGGTGATGACGATCCGCCTTTGATGTTCATCTTACCCGATGAGCCTGTACAAGCTGGAACCACAGTAGAGTTTCCGATCGTTTTAGGTTCAGAAGCATTACCAGCGGCTGATATCTATGGCCTTGCCTTTACGGTTCAATACAACAATGTGCTGTTTCAAGAAGGCACCATTGAAATCACCTTCCTCGATTCTTGGATGGGAGATCCAGAAGAAGACGTTTTACAACTTTCAAGGGAAGACTACGTTTTGGGATTGGCGCAAGCTGCTGCTACGCGTACTGATCAAATGAATGTTTCAGGTCAAGGGATCATTGCTATTTTCAGTGGCATCTTGATCGAAGAAATTGAAACGAAGCAAGCCATTGATATCGATCTTGAACTAAGTTTTATCAATGTAAATCTCATATCAACGGAAGAAGAATTCTTGCCCGTTTTTGTAGCTACACAAAGCTTGACGATTTTCGACATCGCGGAAGGCATTGTAGAAAATTCGGCAAATACCGATTTTACCATCTATCCAAATCCCGCACAGAATTACATCAAAATTGATTTAGCAGAGACTATTGAGGTCGAAGAAATCGAACTGATCGCGCTCGATGGCAGCACCGCAAAACTATTCAGAGGAAATCAATCGATGATAGAAGTGAATGATCTTGCTGCCGGCATTTATTTCTTGCAAATAAAAACAGACCAAGGCATCTTAGCACGAAAAATTCAGATTCAGTAAAGCCAAAAAGTTAAACGCGTGCTAAGGCGTCTTTTCATTTATTAACTAGAGACGCATTTCGCATTTATTCCCTAGCAAGCAAGAATAAGGAGTCCGTACATACAAAGGTGCGGTATTCTCGAAGCTTAGCCCTCTATAAACCTTCATTTATCTTAAATTTAGACCTTCAGCCTACTTGAGAGGTGGAGAATCAATAGCGGGATTGGTGAAAGTCCCAAACGAAGACAGTAGAGCGCCATTTATTATGAATCCTATTTTACTTTGGAAGCGAATCTTGCTCGCAGGAGTATTCCTTTTATGCGCTGGCAATATTTTGCAAGCACAATTGGTCATAAATGAAATTTTCCTTGGAGACGATGACAAATTAGTTAACTGCATTAATCCAGCCGATGGAAACGCCTGGATTGAAATCTACAACAGCAGTCCTTGTACCGCTATTGATTTGACTTGCTACCAGTTGTCTTCTACAAATGGCGCACAAAACCTCGGAAGTTTCAAATTTCCCACTGGAACGACGATTGCCCCTTTAAGCTTTTTGGTGTTAGGCGGGTCAAATGTTACAACAGTAGATATCGACTTGACCGATTATTGTGGCACCAATCAACTATGTGGCAGTAATCAATGGAGTTTGGGAAATCCGTATGGATGGCTCGCACTCTACGACGAAACCGCAGATGTGGTGGATGCACTTTTTTGGACCACCAATGCTACGGAAACGGGATTACCTTTTGCAGGGCCACCTTTCGATGCGCCGTACAGTTTTCCCGTTTGTGAACCATTTGCCTGCGCTGATCCCGGTATTTACCCCTCGGCCTCAGGAATGGATGTTTCGCAAAGCGAGATCGTTTTCCTCGCAGAAGCGCCCAACAGTAGCCAAACCATCCATCGAGATGTGGATGGTGGTGACTGGCAATTGAGCAATACCAGTACTCCGGGAGCGTGCAATGCCAACTGCATTACGATTGACACGCCCTTAAGTGTGAGCATTGACAACAGCACGAATACAAATTGCGATGGAATAAATGGAACTGCTCTGGCGACCATTACGGGAGGAGAGGCCCCTTTCGAAATCGATTGGAGCGACGGCCAAAGTAGCTTACAAGCCCTAAACTTAATTGCCGGGGACTACACCGTAGAAATCACCGATGCCAATATGTGTACAGCTTCTGCAGAGGTGACGATTGAACAGGGCATTCCGATTGATTTCGATCTTGTACTCAGCCAGCCGTCCTGTTTTGGAGCGACCGATGGCAGCATTGAAATCACCAACATCACTGGCGGAGGAGGCAACTACAGCTACACTTGGAGCTCTTTCCCCAGCGACACTCCGTTCGTGGATGGACTGCCTGCTGGCTCGTATCAAGTTTCTATCAGCGATGGTGAGACTCTAAGCACCAACATTTACGAAGAACTATTCGACGGAACCAATGCTTGGACCTTGAATGAAATTTCTGGAAACAACGGAGCAGATAATAATTTTTGGCAAATAAATGCCGATGAAGACGGCTTGCCTCCCGGAACTTGCCAGAATGCGAGTACCACCAACGATCCGAGTCTCCACATCACCAATGCCCTAGGAATTTTCCCAGGAGCTACCTACGATGCAGGAGGACTTTGCGGCTTATTAAGTTGCCCAGAAACCAACATGCGCGCCTACTCGGAAACGATCATTACAACAGGAGTCACCGACATGACCTTATCCTTTGAATTTATCGCGAACGGAGAAGGAACGGACGACAACTGTTCGGTAATTTACAGCATTGACGACGGCATTAATTGGCTCGTTTTAGATCCAAGCTTGAAGTCACCTGCTTGTGGCGGCGGAAGCGAATGGACTCTAGCTACCTATGCACTCCCTCCGGAGACAGAAGGTTCTTTTGCCTTGAGAGTTGGTTTCAATTGGACCAATGACGACGATGGAGCAGGTTCCGATCCTTCGGTAGCGATCAACAATTTGAACATTACCACCAACAGTGGTACTTCTTGTCCGGCGGTACGCATTATAAGCTTAGAATATCCCGAAATCATGGACCTCAACTTGAGCTCATCAGCCAGTGCTTGTGGTGCGAACAATGGAAGCATTACCGCTGTGGCTTCTGGAGGCGATGAAAACTTCACCTTCACAATTACGCCGGGAGGCACACAAAACAACACGGGCGTTTTCAATAATTTAGCAGCGGGAACTTACGATGTAGAAGTACTGGACGGACAAAACTGTTCGGCACAAACCCAAACCATACAAGTAGGAGAAGTGGCGGCCCTGAATTGCGACGATAACGATTGCACCACAGAAGACAGCTGGAATCCGGTAAGCTGTGATTGCAGCAACCAGCCCATCCTTCCCGAAAACTGCGACGACGGCCTTTGCGAAAATGGGCTAGAATCTTACGATGCAAGTATTTGCGAGTGTATTCCTGGAGTACCACCCGCAAGTCCGAGCCTATCTTCCATTGCAGGAGCAGCCGAAATTTGCGGTGCGGAGAGTCTCAATTACAGCATCCAAGATATTGATGCTTCTAGCACCTACACTTGGGTCGGCCCCAGCAATGCCGATTTCAACATTAACGGCAATACCTTGAACGTAGATTGGTCGACCTTGACGGCTGGAAATAACAGCGCGCAAATTTGTTTAGAGCAAATGCACGATTGCTTCACCCTCAATGATACTTGCTTGAATATTTCCGTTAATAGCATCCTGCCTAGCCCTGCCCTTACTTGCACGGTAGCGACTGAAAATAGCATTAGCTTCGAATGGACGGAGGTAAATCAAGCCACCACTTACTTGCTTTCTTATGTAATAAATACGGGAGCGGCTATAGAGGAAAACACCGACATGACTTCCTTTACTGTTGACGGATTACAAGCGGGAGATACAGTAAATTTGAGCGTGATTGCTTCTGCCATGGGAGGTCCATGTGAAAGCAATGCCCCGTCTGTCAGTACAAGTTGTTTTATCGAAGAAACAGAAACGCCCGTAGAACCCAGCTCGGATAACTTCCTAGAAATACCAAACGCCTTTAGTCCGAACTTTGATGAAACCAACGACGAATTCCGTCCTTTGGGCAACTTCGACGAATTCCAACTTTTGGTGTTCAACCGTTACGGTCAGTTAATCTACGACAGCAATAACTCTAGCGCTGGTTGGGATGGTTTAATAAATGGAGATCCTGCGGGGATTGGCGTTTATCTGTACATCGTCACTTGTAGTTTTTCGGATGGGACTACCCGTGAGAAGTGTGGGAGTTTGACTTTGATTCGGTAGTTTCCAAAAAGTTACTTTCGCTTTTAGACTTGGAGTAAAAGCCTACCTATTAAGTTTGACTGACTTAGTGCTTACCCTTAGAGCTATCTTCGTCTTCCTCCCCCGCTATAGGTCATTGCTTCACCTTTGCCAAAACCATAGCTCAAACCAAAAGAAACAAATCGCCCGAGCTGTCTAAAACTATAATTTTCTATATTTTCACCAAAAACGTAAGACTCTCGCACTCGAGAAGAAAACACATCTCGCACACTAAAGCTGGCTATTATTTTTCCCTTCAAGATTTTATATCGAGCCCCAAAATCCATAAACAGGTTATCAGATTGCCGGCCTT
>CALFBW010000117.1 GCA_937951415.1 uncultured Chitinophagales bacterium
CTGCGGGAATTTTTACTTTTCTATTTACCCCTGACACCAACCCATGTGCTTCGACCGCTGCCTTGACCGTCACGGTTGATCCTGTGCTTGTGCCAACATTTAATGCCATTCCTAATTTATGTGTGGGAGATACAGCACCGACTTTGCCAACAACTTCGAATGAGGGTGTAACAGGAAATTGGGATATGGCAATAAATACGGGTACTGCCGGAATTTTTACTTTTTTATTTACTCCTGACACCAACCCATGTGCTTCGACCGCAACTTTGACCGTCACGGTTGATCCTGTGATTGTTCCAACATTTAATGCCATTCCTAATTTATGTGTAGGAGATACTGCACCGACTTTACTAACAACTTCGAATGAGGGTGTAACAGGAAATTGGGATATGGCAATAAATACGAGTACTGCGGGAATTTTTACTTTTCTATTTACCCCTGACACCAACCCATGTGCTTCGACCGCAACTTTGACTGTTACTGTTGATCCCTGTACAGCACCGAGTTCTGAAATGAGTTTTAAAATTCTACTAGAAGGAAACTATCAAAATGGGACCGCAAGTATGCATAATGATTTAGCGCAGCTAGGATTGCTACCAACAAGTTCTCCCTACGAGCAAGCTCCGTGGAACGCAGGAGTTCCTGTTAGCAATTCGATTTTTCCAGCAGATGCAGTTGATTGGGTGATGGTAGAAGCCCTCACAGGAACACCACAAACTACAGGGGCAAAAGGCCTAACAAACGTGGAAACACAAATTGGATTACTCTTAACCAATGGAGACATCGTCGATTTTAATGGCAATGGCTTTTTGAGTTTCGACAACTTGACACAAGGAGAAGATTACTATTTTATTATACGCCACAGAAACCACCTCGATGTTTTAACGGCTACTCCTATTACTGCTGCTGCTTCGGCGACTTATGATTTTACGACATCTGATGCACAAGCATTTGGCATTGAACAATTAAAGGCAATGCCCGATGGGAAATTTGTTTTGTATGCTGGCGATTATCAAGCGGAAGGTGTAATCCAAAACACCGATTACGACGAATGGGTCATTGATCCTTCGATTTTAAATATTTATTCGTTGACCGATGGAAACCTCGACGGCGTTGTTCAAACCACCGACTATGATGTTTGGTTTTTCAACAAAGCCAAAATAGGAACCTTGGAGGTGACTTATTAGTCTGGTTTTGTAAAATCTTAGAGGACATACAATTCCTCGAAGGATAAAGTTGCAAACCCTATTTCATAGAATTTTCTCGATCGCCCTCCCAACTGCGAGACCCCTTGACATTCGAATAAGATATTTCCGATTGGCTACATAACTTCGTTTCTATATGACGCAACAATTGGAGTGTAACGCTGTTATCAAGTTGAATTTTCTAGGACCGTTGAAAGCCAGTTATAGTTAGCCGATTCAACACTCTAAAGCTTATCAATCCTTCGTTGTGCATTGTGTGATGTTATTCTTCTTATTTCTGTACTTTTAAGGACAGATTTAATTCGAAACCTAACATTTAGCAATGATATCTAGAGAAGCTTTAAGGAAAATGCTTTTGGAGATGGAGGCAGATAGAATAGAAAAAACTATCTCCAAAACAGATACCAATAAATTTGGAGAAGCAATTTGTTCCTTTAGTAACGATATGGCAGCTGAAGGATTACCCGGGTACCTCATCATCGGAGCCAATGATGATGGTTCAATTCAAGGTATTGATATAGACGAACAAATTATACAAACTTTGTTAAGCTTTAGAACCGATGGTAGAATCGTCCCACCACCCACCATGATTGTTAAAAAATTTAGTTTTGATGAAGGAGACCTCGCTGTAGTGGAAGTCCAGCCTTCTCAAGTTCCTCCAGTTAGGTTTAAAGGAAAAGTATGTATAAGAATAGGCCCGAGAAAAGGGACTGCAAATGCTACTGAAGAAAGAATTCTAAGTGAGAAAAGGTCGACTTTTGCTAGGTCTTTTGATACTCAGCCTTGCCGGGGGAGTTCCTTGGAGGATTTAAGTACTGATATTTTTCAGCTAATTTATCTTCCTACGGCAGTAGATGATGAAACTTTAAAGGTAAATGGTAGAGAAATTAAAGAACAATTGGCCTCTCTTAAGTTTTTCGACCTTAGAACGGTTTGCCCTACTAATGCAGGAATTCTGATGTTTGGCATTAATCCTAGATTTTTTCTTCCTGGAGCGTATGTCCAATATGTAAAATTCCAAGGTGAAGATGAAATAAGTGATTTTTCTTATGAGCATAGATTTGATGGTGACTTGACAACCCAGATGAGAGAAATGAACAATTTCATTAAAGCTCAAATTGTTAAAAAAGTACAGGACAAACTAGGAGAAGAATACACTTATTCTTATCCTAGCTCAGCGATTCAAGAGTTGCTATACAATGCTGTTATACATAGGGACTATCAATCTAATGCCCCCATTAAATTCTATGAATACAGTAATAGAATTGAAATTATAAATCCCGGCGGCTTATTTGGAAATGCAAGACCAGAAAATTTTCCAAATACGAATGATTATCGCAATCCTACTTTAGCAGAAGCAGCAAAAAATCTAGGGTTTATAAACAGTTTTAATGTCGGAGTCAAAAGAGCTATTGCGGCATTGAAAGCCAACGGAAACCCGAAGCCAAAATTTCTGATTGATCAAGCAACTAGTTTTGGTGTAATAATCTACAAATGAAAACGATCGCATTTTTTAACAACAAGGGAGGAGTAGGTAAAACTACATTGGTTTATCACTTTTCGTATATGCTCGCTCAATTGGGCTACAGATCCTTAGCTGTAGATTTAGATCCACAAGCTAATTTATCTTCAATTTTCTTAACTGAAGAGAGACTGCAAGAAATCTATGACAATGAAGATTTAAGACCAACCATTCTTCAAAGTATTAAACCACTAAATAAAGGAATTAGTGATATTAAGCCAGTGCATATTGAAGAAATATCCGACAAAATTGGATTGATTGCAGGTGACCTAGAATTGTCTTTATTTGAAGATAAACTCAGTAGTAGTTGGGGTAACTGTCTAAATAGGGATGAGGCAGCATTTCGAATTGTATCCTCCTTCTACAGAGTCATTAAAGAAGCAAACCAGCGGTTTCATGCTGATTTCAATATAATTGATATAGGACCTAACTTTGGTGCGATTAACAGAGCTACTTTAATTGCAGCAGATTATGTAGTAGTTCCTATGGCTGCAGATTTATTTTCTTTGCAAGGGCTTAAGAATTTGGGAAACCGATTAGAAAATTGGCATTCTGAATGGAATGATCGAGCTAGTCGCAACCCTGAACCTTCTCTATTATTACCGTCTGCCCAAATGACTCCCCTCGGATATATTGTAATGCAACATGGAATTAAAGAAAAGAGACCAGTGAAATCATATCTAAAATGGGCAAATCGTATCCCTCAAGTTTTTAGCGAGTATGTTCTTAAAAATAAAATACAGAATTTCCAACCTATTAGAGTAGAGAACGATGATAATTGTATTGCCTTGCTTAAACATTACCATAGTCTAGTACCTATGGCGATGGAAGCAAGAAAACCAATATTCTTATTAAAGCCTTCTGATGGTGCAATTGGAGCTCATTTTGGTGCAGTAAAAAGAGCTTACGGAGATTTCGAATTACTTACAAAAAAAATACTAACATTAATTGACTCTAAAAATTAGTACTGCCCTAGTGAACTCAACGATGAAACAGACAGATCATCAGTATATGATCGAACCAAACTAAACCTTCTAGAGAACTTATTCTCTAATTTCTTTTCAAGGCTTCTTGCACTGCCGCGTAAACATTCACAATTCCGCCGCTCGCAGATAATTTTTTAAAGCACTTCTTTTTAAATTTTCCATTCTTGTTTGCTGTCCCTGGAACCGCGACTCTTATTCTCTCTCTCGTAGCAGTCGACATTAATAGCTCCTTCAATTCTGAGGCTGAAAGCTCTGGGAAATACGACCAAATTAATGCAGCGGCTCCAGCAACAACTGGAGAAGCCATACTTGTTCCGCTGTTGTTCTTGTAGGTATCATCTGGCTTTAAACTAAATATATCAACGCCTGGTGCATATAAATCAACGTTTGTCTTTCCGTAATTGGTAAATGTTGCCATCATTTCAGCTCCGCGTTCTTGCTGAATTGCTCCGACTTCCAGCCAATTCGAGGCCTTGCCTCCAGCCAAGTAATTCGGGTTCGGAAAGTTTTCTACTTTATCTACGTTTTCTGCATCGTTTCCAGCGCCGTGTACCAACAAAACACCTTTTTCTTCTGCGAATTTTACTGCAGCATCAACAGCTTCTTTGTTAGGTGAAATACCTTTTCCGAAACTCATATTAATTATTTGTGCTCCATTTTCTACAGCATAACGAATGGCATTTGCTACGTCTTTGTCCAGCTCGTCTCCATGTGGAACCGCTCGCAGCGGCATTATCTTAACATCACGAGCAACTCCTTCCATCCCTAAATCATTATCGTGAATAGCTCCTACGATTCCTGATACATGGGTTCCATGATCAGCACGGGGTCCACGTACATCAGGGCAACCATAATCACGCTCGTTCATATCATCTGGATCATCTCCTACGATCATTGCTCTAACATTGTAATCTGGGTTATAGGCATATTTTAAGCGACGATCTACATCTTCTTGCCACTCCACAATATCTTCCGGCTTAAAATCATCTTCATGCAATTGAATCATCAAATCTCTGGAAGCTGCCACGGCCTCATCTTGTGATTTTATGCCCTTAATGTCGTCGATGGTGTATTCTTCCGTTCCTAATTCTCGAGCAATAATAAAATGAACAGCTGATAAGACCTGTGCAAACTCTCCCAATTGCGTGAGTTCATCTTCCGCTGCCTTCCTTTCGGCTTCCATTTCGGCTTTGCAGCGCTGCCACATATCAAAGGTTTCTCTGCGTTCCGTTGAAACTGCAGATCGACTCAAACCAGCGAACTCCTTTTTGTATTTAGTGTAAACACGGGTCACTTCCATGTTTTCTTGGTTGATGTTTTCCCCATCCGTGTTTCCCAAAAATGACCAGCCGTGCACATCATCGATGTAGCCATTCTTGTCATCGTCGATGCCGTTGCCAGGAATTTCATCTTCGTTTACCCAGATATTAGCCTGTAAATCTTCGTGCTCTATATCAGTGCCCGAATCGATGACAGCAACAATGACTGTTTGCGACGTTCTACCCTTCAATAATTCTGTGTAGGTTTTCTCACTACTAATTCCAAAATGACCATCGTTATTCAAATCCTTCAAATGCCAATGGGCAAATTCTTCCCCTTCTACTTTTGACTCAACAACTTCTTGTTGCGCATGCAAAGGCAGAAAAAACAAAAGATATAAAACTGCAACTGCTACAAAATGCTTCATAATACTATCAACTTGAGTCCTTCAAAGGTATTGCATCTAATTCTTAAAGACTTCTTAAAAATGTCATTACTTAAATAAAAATGGGCGCCGATCCTCACCAAAGATCGACGCCCCGCAAACACCCAAAAAAACTGTTTACTTTCCCCATGGAAAGTCACGTACTCTTAAACAAATTACGGTCTCATTCAATGTCTGTCTCTTGTATATTTCTGTTTACTGACTGAATATCTTTCAGACTCATCTTGCCATTGCTTATTTGCATTCATAGACGATTTATCTTGCCTTTTTATTTTGTGAATAATGTATTTGCGCCGACCAAGAATCGAAAACTCGCCATCTTTTTTAGTACGAGAAAGAATTCCTGTACTATTTGAGTGAAAAACTTAGCATTTGCTTCCATTCTTCCCTTTAACGCAAGAGGCTTGCCTTTTTCGTATTCGAATCTTGAGCTTTTTATTATTAGAAATGCCTAGTATCTTTATTGTGCAGTTTATTCTTATTTATTGTTAAAAAAATCCTTCAAAGCATAGCGTTCGATGAAAAAAATATTGGCACTACTCCTAATTATAATTTTCAGTTCGGCCATCGCTTTTGTGGCGCTTGGCATTTTCATTACTGAAGTTGAATATGAAAACAACTTAGAAATAAATGCTCCCATTGATGCCGTTTGGGATTTACTCACCGATCACAGTCGATCAACAGAATGGATGGACCAGTTAGAAAAGTTCGAACTTTTAGAGGGAGAACATCAAAGGGTGGGCACCAAAATGTTACTGGAATTCGAAAGTGCTCAAGATCAAAAGCCTATTCGAGCAATAGAGACCATTACAGAAATCGAAAAGCCACAGCGCTTTGCCTTCGACATGGATACCGATTTATTTACTGGAAATACAGAAATTACCCTTGAATCAAAAGGCAATAAAACCGATTTAACAGCAATAAATAAGGTAAGTGGAAAATCGGTTTATTGGCGATCACTTCTTTTCCTAATAAAAGGACATCTTCAAAGTCAATCACAGATTTCGTATGATAACTTAAAGCATATTCTGGAAAAACAAAAAGGCTGAGCAGAGTTTCCTGACATTAGTATCATACCTTACAATCCCTTCTCGAATCAACCTTCCCATTTTTATTTCAATAATCTACACATTACAGAGATCACATCAGAAGCAAAGACCAAGCTTCCTCCACCTTTTGCTCTTTCAATAAAATTTGTGCTTGTTTTTGACGCGCCTCTTCAAAAGCCTCGGGGCTAGTATACTTTTCTAGAATACTATTTGCCATTTTGGTTTTCTTGTATGCTTCCACTTTCTCTTTCGAGGGAAAAACTTCCGTGTTGGCTAACATTCCTAAATCGTTACCAGATAAAACGTGACTTTCACGGATGCGTTTTGGCAATTGATCCACCCCCATTCCTTTTCGCTTTAGCGGTTTGGCCACTTCGAAAAGTGCATCGTAATTGGCTCGACAATACCAATTTCCACCCATTCGTGCGACAGCATCTAGTTTAAAGGGATCGACCTTTTTATCAGCGTCTAATATTTTATCATTAAAATGCGCCAGCAAGACTTCACAGAAAATCAAATTCCCCGCTCCTCCTTCTTGTCCCAATTCAATAATTTTAGTGACCTTGCATTCGAAGGAAGCAGGAGATTCTCCTACCCTTGGCACTTTAACTCGATCAGAAGTTACTTGCGTAAAGCCAGCTTTTACAAACTCATTGACGCCTTTATCGTATTCCGTGCTCGACAAAGACATTTGCTGCACCATGCTGTAATTGACAATATTCACCACTACCTCTTGATGTTCCCGCACGTTTTCTAGTGTGTGCTTAATGGTATTATCACGTACCCGTCGAGCCGGTGAAAAAATCATCGTCGGAGGATTTGCACTAAAGGCATTAAAAAAACTATAAGGTGCCAAATTTACGTTTCCCTCCTTGTCTATCGTACTGACCAAGGCAATTGGTCGTGGGGCTACTACTCCTAGGAATAAACCATGAAATGCACCCGTTGAAATTTCTTTCGGATCAACAATCACCCTTTTTTTATTATTTATTGCTTAATAAAAACATTTAATTCGAAGACAGTAAACTATTTGCATTACTGCACAAAAGTATCGTTCCGAATTTATTGCTTGAACCTATGGACATCTCTTTGAAATCTTTCAATGAGATCACTGGAAAAGGCGCTGATAATTTCCGCTTCTTTCTCATCAATGCCTTGTGATGATTTTGCAATCAATTTCATAGCATCGATAAATTCGTCATACTCTTCTGTAGGCCCATAAGCTTCACAAAAACCAATGACTTTCTTGTAGGTTTCCTCTACACTCGAATTTTTCGATTCCTCGTAATTAAACGACCATTTTATGTCACCTGCCCAAGCGTGTGACTTCAATAATTCGTTGAGGGTTTCTCTTTCTTCGTCTTGAATAACACCATCTGCCTTTGCAATTACAAAAAGCAATTCGCCCAAGGTTTCGTAAAGTCTCTCTTTTTTAGTCATTTTATTTATAATTCTTAAATACTATTAGGCTATCGAGTGCGCTGGTAAAATTTTGCTTCGCACTTCTCCAAATCCGATACGGTGGTCTCCTTTTTCAGCAAATGCACGCATTATAACTGTATCGCCATCTTTCAAAAACTTACGTTGCGAACCGTCGCTAAGGGTCAAAGGCTTTGAACCTGCCCAAGCAATTTCTAGCATGGAACCATAAGAACTAGGATCTTTACCAGATATCGTTCCAGAAGCCATCATATCTCCCACATTTAAGTTGCAACCATTTACGGTATGGTGTGCTAACTGTTGGCAAATATTCCAGTACATGTATTTAAAATTCGAGCGAGAAACCACATTTTCTTCTCCACCCTCTGGTTGTATTATAACCTCTAATTGCAAATCAAAGTTCCGATTGCCTTCATATTCTAGATAGGGTAATACGGCAGGATCTTGTTGGGGACCTGCTACTCGAAAATCTGCCAAGGCATCTAATGTAACTACCCAGGGAGAAACGGAAGAAGCAAAACTCTTTCCGAGGAATGGTCCTAATGGCACATATTCCCATTTTTGAATATCTCGCGCAGACCAATCGTTGAAAACCACGAAACCAAAAATGTGATCTTCCGCCTTTGCAGTACTTACAGATTGTCCTAGTTCTGTTG
>CALFBW010000118.1 GCA_937951415.1 uncultured Chitinophagales bacterium
CCCAACGATTTTTTGGGGCTCTAAGCGCAAGGCGGCTAAAGCAAAATCGGCGGTTCCTGTAGCTACATCTAATAGCATGTCTGGATTCACTCCTTCAAGTTCGTCGATGGCCTTTTTTCGCCACCACTTATCAATTCCCAAAGAAAGAAAGTGATTTAGGAAATCGTACTTTCCAGCGATGTTGTCAAACATCTGCGCTACCTGTTCCTTTTTGGACTCGGCGCTGTCGTATGGTGTTATTTGGTCTGCCAAAAGCTGATCTAAATTGGGTGCAAATATAGTGCTTACAAAATCCCCCTGTGAATTCCTTGAAAGAAATGCCAATGGAGGGGCTAACTTTGTGCTTTCTCAATTACAACAGAAATCAAGCAGCAATGTTGATACATTCGGCAGACTTCGTCATTAGCAACACGGATATCAAGCTTTGCCCCAAGCCTGACCGTCCTGAATACGCCTTTATTGGGCGATCAAACGTAGGAAAATCTTCCATCATTAATATGTTGACCGGCAGAACGAAGTTGGCAAAAGTGAGTGGAACACCGGGAAAGACTGTTACCATTAATCATTTTGTAATAAATGAGAAGGAAGGAACGAAGGAAAAGGGTTGGTTTTTAGCCGATTTACCAGGATATGGGTTTGCAAAGCGCTCTAAAAAGCAGCGAGCGGAATTTGAGCTATTTATTCATAAATACATGCTAGAGCGTAGAAACTTGCAATGTGTTTTGCTGTTGGTGGACAGTCGGATCGATCCTCAAAAGATCGACTTGGAGTTTGCCAATTTCCTAGGAGAAAATGGTGTTCCATTTGTCTTGGTTTACACCAAAGTAGACAAGAACAAGTTATACGAGACCAATAAGAACATAAAGAAGTTCGAGGCTGCCATGCTAGAAACTTGGGAAAATCTGCCAAAAAGCTTCCGCAGTTCTTCAAAAACCAAAGAAGGTCGCGAAGACATCTTAGGCTTCATTGACGAGATCAACCGCAATTTTGTAATTTAGCGACAAATTGAAAATAACACAGATGATTTATTCTAAACTATTCAAAATCAGCTTCGTTTGCCTGTTCATCTTCTTGTTTGCAGGAAGCATAAATGCGCAAAATCAAACACGCGCAGCGGCTCCGCAATTGGCGGCTTCAGGAAATTCTGCTTCTAGTAAAAATGTCAGCGAAAGAAGTCCGACTGCGGCAGTCGATGATGATCGCAGTATTATTGGTGAATTGTACAGCGTGGAAATGAGCCCCAGCAGTAGCAAAGATGCGCCAGAGGCAATCATCCATTTATACAATCGCTCAAAAATGGAAGTGGCGACTTTGAAATTTCATTCTAGCTCCCTAGGTACGCAGAAATCAAAGTACGATTCCAATTCAAAGATCATTACCGTTTACTATGACCTTTCCATGTTGAACTACTTTTTGGAAGTTTTGGCAAATGGACAAAAGCTCGAGATTTTGCATACTTCTCGCAGTGGAGATGTAACAGTGCGAACCATTATGGCTCCTATTCGCGGTGGTGTTGGCTTACCAAACCGAGGAGCTGCTGGTGGAACAAAAATGAAGCAATTCAGTCCTAATCGACCGGTTTCAAAAGATGGAAAATAAAAGGTCGAGCTTATTGATCTTAATTTAAAAAGGAAGGCGGAATCGAATGATTCCGCCTTTTTAGTTTAGACTACTTTATTTGCACATGAAGAACTAGCGAAAGCATCCGGTTTTGCTTTAAAAGCGAATCCCATACTTAAGATGTACCCCATTGCTTCATTTAAGGCCACATTCGATTTAAACTGTGGGTTCGTGTTGATATCTACGTGAATCTCCATTTCGACGTCGTATTTATCGAATAAATCACACAGGTGATAAGCAATCTCAATAGATTTCCCTACCTCAATCAACATACGTTCCTTGATGCTCATTTTGTGTTGCATCTTTTCATTGCAAATGAACATAAAGCCTCCGCTGTTTTCTCGCAGGAATACGATCACCGTTGCGAATTCAGCAATTTTACCACGAACTTGCGAATCAGAGCCTATACAGACTTTCAATTTCTTAGCGTTGGCAGTTTCTCTTTTAATGGCATTCTCTACTTTTTCGTAGATGGGAATTTTTATCCTGTCCCCATTAAAACGCCTCCACAATTTATTTTCCATAACTTTTCCTTGTTTGCTATCATTGACTTATCAACAGTTGTAGTCGCTCGGAAAGTTCCTATTGGAAGTTAAATGACAGGCAAAAGAAGTAGGAAGTGCGTATACTTTACCACTGATTTCCTCCGATCTTTCAAGAGGAATGCCGCTCACTTCAGCATTTATTACTAAAAATAAAACGATCTTACCTTGCATAGATTTCTCCTTTTTAAAATGTAAAACCTCCAATGATGCAAAGCTTAAGCACGCCAGAAGATCGGTTTAAAGACCTGCCGAATTACCCTTTCGATGCCCATTACCTGTCGATGAAAGATGGTTTGAAAATGCACTATTTGGATGTTGGTCCTGCAGAAGCACCTGTTGTTCTAATGCTTCATGGTGAACCCAGCTGGTCTTTTCTCTATCGCAAAATGATTCCTGTTCTTGTAAAAAACAAGTTTCGATGCATTGCGCCTGACTTGATCGGCTTTGGTAAATCTGACAAGCCAATAAGTTTGGATGATTACAGTTTTCGTAAACACATTGATTGGGTCCGAGAAGCGATTGAACAGCTAGATTTGAAAGACATCCTGCTTTTTTGTCAAGACTGGGGAGGACTCATAGGTTTGCGTTTATTGGCAGAAATTCCTGATCGTTTTTCAATGGCAGTGGCCAGCAATACGGGTTTACCGACTGGTAATGTAGAGATGCCTCAAGCTTTTCTAGACTGGCAAGAATTTTCGAAAAATACACCTGACTTCAATATTGCCAAAGTCATTCAAATGGGTTGTACCGAAACACTAAGCCCAGAAGTTCTAGCGGCCTATGATGCTCCTTTTCCAAGTCAGGACTACAAAGCTGGAGCACGAATTTTCCCCTCGCTCGTTCCTACTCAAGAAAGCGATCCCGAAGCCAAGAACAATCAAGATGCTTGGACCAAACTAATGACCTGGGATAAGCCTTTTCTCACTGCTTTTGGTTCAAAAGATCCAATAACTAAAGGGGCCGAGAAAATATTTCAAGCTGTGATTCCAGGCTGCAAAGGGCAAGATCATTGCCTTTTAGAAGCAGGGCATTTTATTCAAGAAACCCATGGGGTCGAATTGGCTCAAATTGTTAGTGACTTTTATACAAAAAACCGTTAGAAGATTATTCGTTTTTATTCTTAACATATATCAACATTCTAAGCTTGCTTGCTGTTAACTTTACATAATCAAAAAGCCATTAAGGCACCAATTCAAAAGCCCTTCTGATGAAAAATTCATTTCTCGCTCTCCTTTGTTTTATCGTGTTGCACAGCTGCAGCATAAACTGCATTTCAGCACAGACCATTGATGGGAGTATTGAACATGATGGCTTAGAGCGGACTTATGTTTTATATGTTCCTTCTACTTACGATGCAGACAGTCCGACACCTTTACTTTTCAACTTTCATGGTCGAGGCAGTAATTCGAGCGAGCAAATGTTTTATGGCGGTTTCATTAATGAATCCGAGGAAAATGGATTTTTGATTGTACATCCTCAGGGAACCGAAGGACCGGATGGGGTTACTTTTTGGAATGCGGATTTCGGAGCTGAGGTCGATGACATTGGATTTACCGCGGCACTTTTAGATCAACTAAGTGCCCAATACAATGTGGACTCGACGAGAGTATACAGTACCGGAATGTCGAATGGCGGTTATATGTCTTACTCACTGGCTTGTGCAATGAGTGAAAAATTTGCTGCTATCGCTTCGGTGACTGGAACTATGACAACAGGACTTCCAGACGATTGCAATACTTTACGGGAAGTTCCGGTGATGCAAATTCACGGAACAGCCGACGGAGTCGTACCCTACGAGGGTTCCCAATTTGGAACAGCCATCGATGATGTAATCGATTTTTGGGTTGCACAGAACAATTGTGAGGAAACCCCTGAAACTGGCACCCTAGAAGACATCGATCCAGATGATGGGAGTACTGTAGAATATTATTTTTATGAAACTGCAGAAACTGGAACGAAAGTGCAATTGTATAAAGTCATTGGTGGTGGACATACATGGCCTTCCGCGCCATTCGTAATCGGATCTACAAATAAAGACTTAAATGCCTCTCAAGCTATATGGGAATTTTTATCTCAGTTTACTTTGACGTTTCAAGAAGAAGAAGGAACAGGCATTAATGAAATAAATGAGAATAAAGGTCTTAGTTTTTACCCCAACCCTACTACAACTTACATTCATTTGGAAACCGCACAAAAGTGGGAAATATATTCATTAGAAGGTGCACTAATAAAAGAAGGAAATAGCCAAAAAATAAATACGCAAGATTTAAAGAACGGAAGCTACATTCTGGTTAGTAGCAATTCAGCGGAGAGATTTATTAAGCAATAAAATTCCTGTAATTACATCATTCCATTAGAGCTCTAATTACGAGCAACAGATAATAAATACTTCAGGTCATTTATTCGGTTTTGCCACAGTCCGACAGAAATTGCATCGTTGTGCGTTTCCTTAGCTTCCTGTGTTGCTTCTTCTATTTGTTGCGCCCACAGATCAATCATTGCATCAGCTTCAGAAATAGAAAGTGGGCCATTTATAAATTCGTTCCGCTTTTCTTGATACAAGTCTTCGTAGCTGACCCAAGTTCCTGTTAACTTATCGCAAGCTGCAGACCATTGTTCAAGTCCCCATTGACCATAGGGAAAAGCTTGACAATTATTTGACTGCTCACCCCATTCATCGGCAATGGGTGTTACAGGATTGGCATTAGAAGCAATATTTTCGAAAGCGTTGTCTAAATCCCAAGGAATCAAATGCATTTTGCATGTAGTAGGCTGTTCGTACCAGTAAAAATTATGAGAACTACATTCAATGCCAAAACAATACCAATGAAAGGCCCCATCATCTATCCGAATGGTTCGATCAATCGCTGCATAAGTCAAGATTTCCTCTATATCCATTCT
>CALFBW010000119.1 GCA_937951415.1 uncultured Chitinophagales bacterium
TTTTGTCATTTTTAAGTGAAACAATCGCATCAGTAGGACTATCTGAAAATTCAGGTAGTCTTCCTCTGTTATCCACGTGCTTTTTGGTGATTTCCTTTAGTTCGGAAATATCCGTAAGCTCGTTTTCCACCAACAATTGATCATTGGCATTTACTAAAATCTCCAAAACGTTACGGGCATTTGCCTGTACATCGTCTGGTGGAGGTTCGTTCGTGTAAGGAGGTAAGGTTACCAAGATTCCTTTATCGATATCCATCGTGGTTGTTACCAAGAAGAATACCAATAGCAAGAATGCTATGTCTGCCATCGAACTGGCGTTTATTTCGGGTACACCGCGTTTCTTTTTAGGCATCTCTATCTTACTTTACAAGATTCACCAATTCCATCACTACTGCAAGGATGATTCCGATAACCATTAAGAGGATGCTTCCGAAGATGCCTGCTCCTAGTAATTTTTTGAAATCAAAACCCATAACTGAGTGGTCACTCCAGCCTGCGTATTTCGCCTCTTTCATCCAAGTAGGAACTTCTCCACTTGAAATGCTGTAGACGATAAAGAAGACTACTAAAATTGCAACTACGGCTCCTAAAGTCTTCAACAAACCCTTAGGGTCATTGATGATTCCAGTACCAAAGTGCATGACTAGTGTCAATATCGCAACAGCAGGGACCACATACATCATTGCTGGAACTACCGTATTAATGATAAACTCCATCATGCTTATGCAGTTTTATTTGCTCTGTTAAAACGAGATACCAAATCGATCAAACCAATGGAAGCATCTTCCATGTTGTTAACGATGCTATCAATTTTAGAGATCAAGTAATTGTAAAAAATTTGAAGGATGATCGCTACAACCAATCCAAATACAGTAGTCAAAAGTGCCACCTTGATACCACCTGCTACAACTCCTGGGGAGATGTCACCGGCTGCTTCAATCGCATCGAAGGCTCCAATCATACCAATTACGGTACCCATGAAACCAAGCATTGGTGCTAGTGCTATACACAAGCTCAACCATACGAGCCCACTTTCTAAACGTCCCATTTGAACAGAACCGTATGAAGCAACGTTCTTTTCTACAACGTCGATTCCTTCGTCCATTCGTTCAAGACCTTGGTAAAATATCGAGGCCACTGGACCTCTAGTAGATTTGCAAATTTGTTGCGCTCCAGCGACATCGCCTTCGTCTAATTTGCCGGATACCTTCTTAAGGAGTTTGGATGTATTGGTGGCGGCCAAATTCAAAGAGATGATTCGCTCGATAGCGATCGCCAGTCCAATGATCAAACAAATAAGAGGAAGGACCATGAATCCGGGATTTCCGTCTACGAACCATTTTTTCAATGTTTCCTGACCAGAAAGTTCCGTTTCAGTTTCTGTGTCTGCTTGGGCCATTACTGTGTTCACAGCCGTTGTTCCAAACAAAATAGCTCCGCTCAACAACAGTAGAGCAATGAGTTTCTTCAATGTCACGGGTTAAATATTTAGGTTTATTAAAGAATTAATTCCAAGATATAAAAACATACTGCTTTTTATGCCTAAATCGGTAGAAAGCAGTCTGGCGGAGAGTGAGGGATTCGAACCCTCGATACCCTTTTGGGGCATACACGCTTTCCAAGCGTGCGCCTTAAGCCACTCGGCCAACTCTCCTTGTACAATTATACAAAGACGTAAAAATGCAAAATTTCGCTCACATTCCTTATAAGAAAGCTACTATAACAACGGTAATTCCTTGTCTTTTAAGGTCATCGTAAAGTAAACAAATGTCCCTTGCTTTCCAGCGAAACTTAAATGTCTTCAAATATGTGAAAATGCAGGGACTTTGGGAACTATATGGACGTCAATCTTCCGATATGTCCATTATAATTTCTTTAGAAGGGCTGTAAAAGGTATTTGCAGCCATAATTTTTAACTGTTGGTCTCTTGATAAATCCTTTCTAGACAGTGGTTTTGTACAGCTTTTGGGCGTTTTTAGTAGTTTGCTTCATCACCTCTTCTACTTTGATTTGCTTTACTTGGGCAATTTTGGCGGCTATGTCAGGAATATAGCTGCTTTCGTTTCGCTTTCCTCTGTTGGGTGTAGGAGCGAGATAAGGGGAGTCTGTTTCAAGCACGATCATCTCCAATGGAATGTCGACCACCTTCTCTGCTACTCCGGCATTTTTGAAAGTAACTACGCCTCCAATTCCAACATAGAAGCCCCCAAGATCATGCACTTTTTGCGCAGCTTCTGGTGATTCGCCAAAACAATGAAAGACTCCAGTGAGTCGGTCATCATTTAATGACTTAACCAAATCGTAGGTTTCTTCGAATGAATCACGAGTGTGCAGTACAATTGGCAGTTCCTTCTCTTTTGCCCATTCAATTTGAATGGCGAGTGCTTGTTTTTGCTGTGCTGTGAAGCTTTTATCCCAATAAAAATCAAGACCAATCTCCCCTACTGCGCAGTAATCACCGGTATCCAGTTCGGCCTTCAGTAGCTTTAGTTCTTCTTCATAGTCCGCCTTCACCGAACAAGGATGCAGGCCCATCATGGGAAAGCACTGCTTCGGGTATTTATTAACAAGTGCCTTTAATGCATCAATGGTCGATGCATCGATATTGGGCAAGAAGAAGGCTTCAACTCCTCGGTCAAGACTTCGCTGGATAACAGCATCTATGTCTTCATCGAATTGTTTAAGAAATAAATGGGTATGGGTATCTATAAACACGTCGCAAAGGTATAATCTCTGTACCTACTTTGCTTATCATTGAATAAATGAGGCTTTCCGCCCTAAGGGGCAACGTTTGAAGATGTAATTCCGTCACCATTTGACAAGGCATTTATTTTTTCGGCGGGAATGTCTTTTATTTAGTAGTCAAAAATTCCAAAAAATGAAAGTCATTTATTCGTTTGTCATTCTATGTTGTTGCATTCCTGTCTGGGGTAATTCGCCAGTGTCTTTATTTGATCAACTTCTGGACATTAATCCTTATTGGACTTCCAATGTCTATGAAGAAGAGCTCTCGGCAATAGCTTCCTTGGAGGTAGATCGAGAAGCATTGATTCAATTGCACTTGCTATTGGTGGAAGAACAATTGCATTCTAAGCCAATTAATGAGTTGTCGCAAGATCAAGCGAAAAAGAGAAAGCAGTCTTTGTCCGTTTTGCGTTCTTATTGGCAAACGGGGGTTTTTCCGCAAAACACCGATCATTCATATAGCATTCCTTACTTCGTTGATGAAAACAACACAGCTTGTGCGGTGGGCCATTTGATGCGTGCAGCTGGTTCCAATGCTTTGGTGTCGAAGATTGCCGCTGAAATGAACAATGCTTACATCAAGGAAATGGATGAAGTGGCATTGACAGCTTGGGCCGATGAGCACGGTTTTACGGTAGCTGAGCTAAAATGGATTCAGCCCTCTTATGGGCCACCATTATTTGTTATGGAATCGATTGAAAACCCCAATTGTGGAGCGTCGAATGGTTCCGTGAGTTTAACTGTAGAGCCTTCCGATTGGGGAGCACAAGCTGGTGCGCCAGAGTCGATTGAAAATTTGGTGTATCAATGGTATGAAGGAATAAATGTTAGTGAGAGTGTCTCATCTACGGTTTCTGAATTTGAGGATTATCCTGCGGGAAGGTATACCTGTAATATGGTAGATGTAGCCGCCAATTTTAAGTTCGAGAGCCATCACACTTTAAGTGATCTCGAAATGCCTGAAGTTAGCGTAACGATTACACAAGAGAGTAGTCTCGGAACCTTGGATGGAAGTATTGCTGCTTTTGTGGAAGGCTTTGGTGATTACAGTTACGAATGGAGCACTTATGATGGAACAATCATTTCAACGGATTCGGAGCTTTTGGGCCTAGCGGCTTATCCTGGCGGTGGATTTAATGGCCCCAATGAGGGCAATCAAGTTTTTTTACGGATAGAAGATCAAGAAGGCTGTAGGCATTATAGTCATTACGAAATTTCGGACGTTCTTCAGTGTGTGGTTGTTTATACTGCTACAAACAGTGTGCAGTCAGCAGATTGTGATGTTGCCAACGGATCGATTTTCCCTTATTACTCTAGTAACGATTTGACTTTCCAATGGTCGGATGGATCGACAGCTGCCAACTTAGAAAATGTTCCTTCGGGGACTTATACATTGACTGCAACCGATAATACTACCAACTGTTCTACTACGCGAAGTTTCTTCGTTCCTGAAAATTGCAACAGCATTGATGAATGCATTGATGAAAGTTTGATTGATCCAGAAGCTTTGTGTCCGCTGGTGATAGCACCCGTTTGCGGTTGTGATGGGGTGACTTATAACAACAGTTGTTTGGCAGAGGTGCAAGGCGGTGTCGTCTCATGGACTGATGGCGAATGTACCAATGATCCTGATTGCATTGATGAAGAATTGATTGGTTGGGGATTCGACTGCTTTTCGCAACCCTGGGAGTTTGTTTGTGGCTGTGATGGTGTGACCTATGCCAATCCCTGTGATGCTGTGAGCACTGGCGGGGTATTAACTTACACTGATGGTCCTTGTGCTTCTAGTGAGTGTTCAGAGAATTGGGAGGATAATTTTTGGTTGCAAAACTATGTCCCAGAAAATGATTGTGGATGCATTTCAAGTATCGAAGTGTATTTGTACGAAGGGCAATATATGTTTTACATTCAAAGTCAATGTGATGCTAGTGACTTTTTCCATAATCGCTATGTAGATTGTAATGGTCTTCCGCTTTGTACAACGGATATTTCAGACTTTACAGGTGGGCCACAGTGTTTGCCAAGTTTTTACGAAAGTATTGAATTCGTGGCTGTCGCTTTTGAATGCCCGAGTCAGAACCCTTGCGCAGAAGATGTGATTTTTGAAACAAGCTATGTTGAATGTTTTGGTACCGAAGATATACCGCAAAGTGAGGCACAGGAGAATTGGTGTTTTTCGGTAGATGTTACTGTAACTTCTATTTCTTGGTTTATAAATGGGCAATCGCAAAATTCTTTTGGTGATGAATTCTGTGCTTGGTTTAATACTTTGGAAGCAGAAACCGCTGAAGTTTGTGCGTATTTCGATCAAGGATGGTGTCAAACGGAGTACTGTACGGAAGTTGCTTTTACGCAAGAATGTAATAATGGCGAGCTGGGTATATCTTGTAGTGATGCTTCTTATTTAATAAATGACGACGAAACCATAAGTTTTTCAATTTTAGAGCATATCACTACTTCAATAGAAGGACCTTTTATTTCAACTCTACTGACCGAACCAGATTTTGGAACTGTTGATTTAACCCCGAGTGGTGATTTTAATTATGAGGCAGCTCCGGGTATTTATGGTGCCTTTCCTTTGGTATATGAAGTTTGTACGGAGGACTTTGCATTTTGCTGTTCTGGAATAATTAATATTGAGGTTGCTACTCTGCAAGATTGCGGTGAAATAAATGATAATCCTTGGTTGCTTGCTAATACTCCAGGTGATGAAGAAGATTGTGAATGTGTGGAAAGAATAGATGTTTTTAAATATCAAGGTGATCACATTTTCTTTTTAGACAGTCAATGTAATTTTATTGATGAATCGGATTATTTTGTGGATTGTGAAGGGGTATTTATTTGTGCAACAATTGGATTTTTGCCTCCAGAAGAGTTCTGCACAGAAGCTTTTTTAAATGAGGTAGAATTTGTAGAAACACATTTTCAGTGTGAGCAGTTCGATCCTTGTTTGGAAGGTATAGAAATAAATTCGGAGTACGTAGAATGTATAGGTACGGATGATATTCCTCAATCAGAGTCTTCGGAGTTTTGGTGTTTTTCAGTGCCTGAGATTTCGGGACAAACGAATTGGTCGGTTGATGGAGTGGTAGTGGAAATTGGAAGTGAAACTTGTTTTTGGATTGATGCTCTTTCGGGGATAAATCCAGAAGTTTGTGTGCAAGTTTTTGCAGAAAATTGTACAGTGGAAGAATGCGCTGAATATGTGCTAACAGGTGATTGTACTTCGCAGTTTCAGCCAAGTTTAACTTGTGCTGATTTGAGTTTGGAAGTAGAAGGAATGGCCTCTGTTTCTGCCAACCTGTTTGAATTGATTGAATCCAATTCAAATGAAGAAATAGTTATCACAATTGACGAAAATTCGAATTTTGGGGAAATTGTTTATGGCGCTGATGGCGTATTTATATTCACGGCTTTTTCTAATGGGAATGGCGTGCAAAACGTGAATTATCAAGCTTGCTTGCAAAATTCGGGAGTATGTTGTGATGGTATTATTTCTATCACTGTAAGCCCTGAAGATGGAGCAATTGGCCCCGAATTGGCCGAAGATTTTTATTGGGTCGATGCGAATGAGTTGGTCATTTGCCCTTTAGAAAATGATACTTTTGAAGCAGAAGCATTTACCTTCTCTTGGGAATCGGAAGATGAAAATTTTATATTGACCGAACAGGATAACAATTGTTTTCTTGTTGAATTTAATAGTGGAAATACCGATTTGGTGTATACAGGAACTTATACGGTTTGTTTGCCAAATAATTCTTGTAGCACAAGTAGCTTTTCCCTTCAATTATCAACGGGAATAAATGATTTGAATTTAGAAGTAAATGTATATCCGAATCCCGTTTCAACGGAAATATTTATTGAGTCTAGTAAAGAGTATTTAGAGCAGCTGCGCGTATTCGATGTTTCTGGAAGAATGCTAAAGGAACAATCATTGTCGGGTTATTCTGGCACTGTTAATCTTTCTGATTTATCAACGGGTATTTATTTATTAGTCATAAAAGGAGAAATCTCAAATAGAGTAGAGCGAATAGTTGTGGAATAAACCAAGTAGTGCCTAAAACTAAGTTTTAGAAGCCCTCTTTTCCAATCTCAGGAAAAGGGGGCTTTTGTTTTATTCGTGCATTTTATGGTCAGTTGTTTTACTCTTATAATAAAATAGTCCTATTTTAAGGGTGAAAAATCAAGTGTATGAGATTCGCCAGTCTATTAATAGTGCTCTGTTTTTCCCTTTCCGCATTTTCTGGAAATTGGGATGATTGTCTTGAATATTCGGAGACTGAAAATTTTGTAATCAGTGCCAGTCCTATGAGCAGTATGATCATAGCTTCGGCAGGTCCTAATTGTGATAATTCAGGAACGCCAGGAGATCCATTTGATGATGTTTACACGATCACCGTAAAAGTACATCAGCAGTGGGGATCGGGAGGATCTTGGATTGCATCAGACCCTTTTCAAACAACAGGGAATTATGGTGAAGAAGTTGTTCTTGGCCCTTATCCTGTGGTAGATGGGCCTTTTGATTTAGTCTTTACAGATGTCGAAGATTCCACTTGTTCTGAACCTTGGTGGATATTTCCACCTGCCAGTTGTATTGAAAATTGGGAGGAAAGCCCGTGGCTTAGTGATCAGCTTAGCCAAGTTGATGGAGAAAACTGTGGATGTACCAATAGAATAGCTGTTTACATGTACGAGGGGAACTATTTTTTTCTTTATGACGGTCTTTGTTCAGCCTCCACTGATATGTACGACTACTTTACAGATATTAATGGAAATTTTCTATGCGGTGTCGACTATTTTCCTCTTTGGCAAAATGTGCAGTGTTCAGAGGAGTTTCTCAATAGTATTGAGCTTGTAGAAGTGCTATATGATTGCCCTTTGCCTCACCCTTGTGAAGAAGAGATTGTGATTGAAGCAGAATATGGTGGTTGTTACGAAGAAGACTGTGTTTCAGGTACTGAGTACTGGTGTTTTTCAGTTGAGGAATTTGTCTATACCCCATTTTGGTCAGTATCAGGAGTAGGACAGAGTCATGAGGGTACAGAATTCTGCGTCGAACTTAGTTCATTGGTTGAAACCGAAGTCTGTGTCAACTTTCTAGGATTGGCTACAGAATGTGAAACCGAAACTTGCGTTCAAGTGGAATTTAGTAATCA
>CALFBW010000120.1 GCA_937951415.1 uncultured Chitinophagales bacterium
TTTAAAATAGAATTTATCTGATCTTGTGTATCATGATTATCTTATAAACCGTGTTCAAGACAAAAAACAAGATTAATGTAATATACAAGAAGGATAAAAAGGTTCTATGCTGATTTTCGAAGCCTCCCGCCATCGATGCTATTATAGCTTGTCGTCAATTCACTGTAAAATAGAATTTATCTGATCTTGTGTATCTTACTCATCTTTTAAATCGTGTTCAAGACAAAAAACAGGATTAATGGAATCTCCAATAAACATAAAAAGATTACAAATCTTGTTTAAGACAACCTAACTATTTATTCAAAAATCCCAAACTTCACTAAAGGACTACACAGTGTATCAATTTTAGGTTTTTCATCAATAACTCCTACGGCGTTTAAGGTATTAATTACATTGTGAAGAACGGGACGAGACATCTGATCGTTGCTGGACCATTGCGTTTGACCGTACCACCTGGCAGCATCCTTGACTTCCAATCCGTAGCGGCTTGCAACGAGCTCGATAGCATCGTGACGATACATAAATTGCAAACAATATTTTCGAATAACGCTTAACATTATTTCTATTGCTTCGGCATTAGATGCTAAAACAGAATTTCGAGCTGCCATTACAAAACACGGCCAAGGTGTTCTTACTTCACCGAGTCGGCGAAATTCGCCACTATCCACGTATGGTTTGGTAGTAAATTTTTCCCATAGAAAGCCATCCGATTCTAAGGCAGCTAAAGACTCCCTTGCTCCTTCTAGGTTTCCCACTTTTACAAAATTCTGCTTGCTAGGATCCCAAGCTCTCTGCTGCGCCATCACATAAGTGATAATGTGAGAGCCCGAACCATTCCGGCTAATGGCAAATCGTTCTTCATTCAATTCTTCGACGGACTGAAACTTTGAGGCAGCACCCGTATGAATTCCCCATATTAAAGGCGTTCGTACGTATTGACCAATAATACTAGAAGGGTTTCCTTTTACAATGTCGGCAACAATTCCCTCGGTCAAGACAACAGCAACATCTAATTTATCTTCCCGCAATGCTCGTGTCATTGCCCCAGTTCCTCCTGGAAAATCTTCCCAGCTCAAGACCACTCCTGCCTCAACAAACGCTCGATCTTCCATCGCTAAATGCCAAGGCAAATTGAAATGCTCAGGAACTCCCCCAATACGTAAGCTCAATAGTTCTTTCATAAGTGCAACAAATGTAGGGCATGCATCAATCACTTGTAAGCCTAAAGCTTAACAGCTTTTTAAAGCACAGCGTTAATAAATCTCAAAAATTACTGGAGCTAGCCATACTTCGCTTAACTTCATTAACAGCTAAAATCAACATTCGTGAAACCTCAAAGATTAATTCAAGGATTCCTATCCCTAATTGCTGTCGTTTATTTCTTCTTGCTTCTTCTCCCACAAATGCTTTTTGCACACAAGATCGAAGATCAAAATTTTATTGTTTATCACAACCTACCTGACGAAGAAGTAAAGGAACTTCCAGCAATACTTTCTGAAGTGAATAAGCTTTTAGACGAACATTGTCCTCTAGAAATTAGACCAAAGCAGAAAATATTTCTTTGCTCTTCCTTTGCACAGTTTACCTTCTTTGCTCCTACGGCTAGAGAGGCTTTTGCCTTGCAATACCCTATTATTCAGAACATATTTATTGCAAAAGCAGCAGTGCAGAACAATCAAAGCACTCGAAAAGCGAAGGAAAATGCTACGCGAACACTCTCAGGAGTAATAGCTCACGAAACTACGCACTCATTGTTAGAAAATGACTTGGGCATCATTCGTTACAAGCTGCTCCCAGCTTGGAAAAACGAAGGCTACTGTGATTACATAGCGCAAGAAAGTAGCCTGTCTGCAGAGTTGAGGAATAAAGCCATCTGCAATTTAGAATCGAAAGACAGTCCGGCAGCTTTTTACTATTTAGCTCGAAAAATAGCGGAACGATTGATGAAAGAAGAAAAATCAAGCGACGCCTTTTTGAATGCAGCTCACTCTTTCGAAGAAGAACTGGATCAATTAAGAGCAATAAGCTGTCCGTAAGCTCATATTTTTTCTAGAAATTCAGGAAACACCGAAGGACTTGCTGCTCTCTGCCGTCCATTCAGAGTAGACCACGAAAACCATGATATCATGAACAAACTTAGCTTGAGCTTGCTGACCCTCTTTGGTGCAAGTATCTTCTTATCCGCGCAAACACATCCTGCAATTTCTTCTTGGCTTCAAAACACCACAGAAACGGGAAGCTATTATGTAGCGGGAAACGAAAACACCCTCCCAAACGATATCCTGGTAAATTGCCAGAAAGTCGAATATTCGGATGACTTTGTTTATGTCACGACAAATGGCATTCCTGCCTATCCAACAGGACCTTTCCAAGACGGGAACCCTTCCCAAGCGGAAAGCCAAGACGCTATTTTCAAATTCCCCTTAAATCCCGAAGCCAACACCGGAGCCAGCGATGCTACAACCGGAGGAAACATTGGTGTATTTATTAACGGAGTTGCCTTGTTCGACTACCGTGACGGCGTGGGTTGGAATCCTGAGACCAATGCTTTGTGCGGTGGCCCTGGAAATCCCTCCTGCCCTGGAGGTCCAATGGCCGCTACAGATTG
>CALFBW010000121.1 GCA_937951415.1 uncultured Chitinophagales bacterium
AAGGAGCTCAGTTGGTAGTGGGAGGAGAGTTCGATGAGCAAGACAAGTTTATTGCTCCTTGTGTTTTATTAAACGTAGACGAAAACATGGCAGTTATGCAGGAAGAAATATTTGGTCCTGTTTTACCTGTTTTGACTTACAAGAACTTGGAGTCAGTAGTTGAGCGCATTGAAAAATTGCCAAAGCCTTTGGCCATGTATATTTTGAGCAAGAATAAAAAGAACACCGAATATTTGATCCAGCATTCAACTGCTGGAGGAACAGCGGTAAACGAATTGATGATTTCAACCCTTAATCCCGCATTGCCTTTCGGTGGCGTAAATAATAGTGGAATAGGAAAGTCGAATGGCAAATACAGTTTTATTGAGTTTTCCAACGAACGAGGAGTTTTGAAACGTAATTTCTTGGATTTTAAGATGATTTTTCCTCCCTATAACAAGAAGGTGATTGATCTCTTAATGCGACTAGCTCGCTTATAATTTAGACTACTTGAGTGATTACTATTTTTCGGAAGAGCATGAGCTGTTCCGTCAGTCTTTGAGACAGCTTTTGCTTAAAGAGATTGTTCCCTATCTAAATGAATGGGAGCAGGCTGGTCAAGTGCCAACTGAAGTTTTTCGCAGGTTTGGCGAATTAGGCTATTTCGGATTACGACAGGCACAAGAGTATGGAGGCAGTAATTTGGATATCTGGTTCAGCATTATTTTAAATGAGGAAATCTCTAGGATCAATTCGGGTGGATTTGCGGCTTCGGTGGTGGCTCATCCCAGTTTAGCCTTAGAGTATCTAGGAGCTAGAGCCACAGAAAAGCAAAAGGAGAAGTATCTCCGACCAGGAATTTTGGGCTTAAAGAGAGGTGGCTTAGCGATTACGGAACCTGGTGGAGGTTCGGATGTTCGTTCCTTGAAAACGACAGCAATCCGAGAAGGTGAATTCTATCGTCTCAACGGTTCGAAGACTTTTATTACCAATGGTTACAGCGCCGATTTTTTGATTGTTGCTGCAAAGATTAATGGTGGCATTAGCATGCTCCTTGTGGATCGGGAAATGGAAGGGTTTTCTGCTAGAAAGTTGGCAAAGCTAGGCTGGCATGCGTCTGATACTGCTGAGCTTTTTTTTGAAGATGTGATGGTTCCTGCAGATCAACTATTAGGGGAAGAGGGACAAGGTTTTTATTACATCATGCAGCATTTTGTGTGGGAGCGACTGATTTTAGCGAATGGGGGAGTGGCAGCATCAGAAGAAGCCCTTGAAAGGAGTCTTCAATACATGAAGGAAAGAACCGCCTTTGGGAGACCGATTGCGAAGTTTCAGGTATTGCGGCACAGAATAGCGCAATTATCGGCAGAAATAGAATGTACAAAGCAGTTTGTGTACAGTGTTTGTCGCCAATTAAATGAGGGAGAGTATCCGGTGAAAGAAGCGTCTATGGCGAAGCTTTTGGCTACAGAACTTTGCGACAAAGTGACTACGCAATGTTTACAAATGTTCGGAGGTTATGGATATATGGAGGAGTACCCAATGGCTAGAATGTTTCGTGATGCGCGCTTGGGAACTATTGGTGGTGGGACTTCCGAAATTATGAGAGAAATCATTGCGAAAATGCAAATGGATCATATGCAATACCAGCAGTAGAAAATGCGAATTCGGGAAATCATTTAAAGTGGAACTTTACTTGATTTGAACTTATATATTGATAACTAATGGGTTTATTAGCAAATGCGATTTTCAAAGCGCTAAGTTCTAATTCAATTAGTATTTTGTAAAGTCTTCAAAATCTCCTTTTTTAGCACAATTGTATAGATGATTAGACGGTTTTCAAGCAATAAATACCTACCTTTCGTCCGAAAAGTGACAACTTCAAAATTGGTTTGGTATTTTCCAACCTTTTACTCAGATTTAGTACCTAGCGGGGGTGCTATTGGGTGATGAAATCTGAAGCGCTCTTTTTCCTAACAAAAGCTCTTTTTAAAATAATTTTCATGAAAAACACAGGTTTATTTTTACTGCTACTAATGTGTTGCGGTGTATTGCAAGCACAGTCCGAGTTTGCAGATGTATTGGTGGATTCTAATTATAGCGGTTCAAACCCAGATTGGGACGAATTCTATGGTGGTGAAGTAAATGGAGGATGTGACGAAGTAGCTACTGACCCTTCGGTAGTATTGGGTGACAACGACTTCTTTGTTTCTTTGCCAACAGGTAGTTCAATAACTGTTCAATTTGTTGATAACTGTTTGGTTGATGCTCCTGGTCAAACAGATTTATTTCTAGAAGAAGTAGGAGCATCCAGTGAGCTGGCTGACGTATGGGTAAGTGACGACGGGATAGACTTCACCTATTTCGGAATGATTGACGGGGGAGTAGTGAATGAGTTGGATTTGGCAGACATTAACTACGATTCTTTCGTGAAGTATGTTCGTATTGAAGGATTGGATGCAGGTGGTTGCGTTCCAGGCTTCGATATTGTTCGAATTTACGGATTGCCTGGTTCAAACTGTGAAGCATTCGCTGGTTTGTCACAAGAAGCAGATTCATACTGTACTACGGATGGCGCTTTTCCTTTGCAAGATTACGTTTTTGGATCACCTAATGGTGTGTGGTCAGGGGCAGGTCAAAATGGAGGAATTGTAAATCCCCAAGAACTAGGAGAAGGAACTTACACCTTTACCTACACTGTAGAAGATCCACTTCCAATTTGCCCTGGAGACGCTCAGTCGATCACTTTAACGATTGAGGATTGTGCTGTTTTTGGTTGTATCGATCCTACTTCATGTACTTTTGATGCTTTGGCTAATACTGATGATGGTTCTTGTCAATACTTAGATTGTACTGGAATTTGTGGAGGGGCTAATGTAGAAGGTGCTGCATGTGATGACAATGATGCTACAACAGTTAATGATATTTATGATGCTGATTGTGGTTGTTCTGGAGTAATTGTTTTGGGTTGTATTGACCCTGTTTCTTGTACTTTTGAACCAGGAGCTACAGTTGATGACGGTTCTTGTTTGTACTTAGATTGTGAAGGAACATGTGGCGGTGCTGCTTTGGCTGGAACTGTTTGTGATGACAATGACGATCAAACAATCGAAGATGTGTACCAAGCTGATTGTTCTTGTTTAGGTGTTCCAATCTTCCAGTGTGATGGAGAATTAGATACACTTCCTTTAAACCGTCAGGGTTCATTGTGTGCTGATTTGACGGAATTCCCAATTGATGGAAATGAAGTTTATACTTGGTACAACGAAAATGATGAAGTAGTAGCTGTATTTACGGGAATTCAGTACTATGCTCCAAGCGTTTTGGGTGCTTATTATGTGGTAGTTACAGATCCTGATTATCCAATTTGTTCTCAAGTTTTGGGACCTCGTACCATTGAAACCATCGATGGATGTTGTGAACTTGATGGAGCAACTTTAGACGACGAATAAACAGATTTCTGTTTTGAAGATAAATGAGAAAGGCCTACAGGAAACTGTGGGCCTTTTTGGTTTTGTGGTAATGCTCGATGCTTTTACCTATCAGTAGTGCTTGCGAAGAGTCATTGAAGGAGGCAAGGGCAATAAAACAGGAAAGGCTGTCCGATAAAATACTTCCAATAAAAAGTAACTAATGACGATCAGAGAGAAAATAGCTGCTTATTTGAAAGCGAAAGAACAGTGGGGCAAAGAGTTGTCTTATTTATTAACAATTGTTCGAAAGCACGATTTAGAAGAGGGCTTTAAATGGGGAGCTCCTATCTAC
>CALFBW010000122.1 GCA_937951415.1 uncultured Chitinophagales bacterium
GGAAACGGACAACGAAGAAGATTTCTTGGATTGGGTAAATGAAAACTGCCCGGAAGAAATTGCGGATCTTTTTAACGGTGAATTTGAAGGCGGAGACGATTTCCCTGATGAACCAGGAGAGGGCGATGATTTCCCTGGAGAGGGTGAGCTTGACTTCTCTTGTTTAGAAGATGCTCCGGAAACGGACAACGAAGAAGATTTCTTGGATTGGGTAAATGAAAACTGCCCGGAAGAAATTGCGGATCTTTTTAACGGTGAATTTGAAGGCGGAAATGATTTCCCCGATGATGATCCAACAGGTGGAGAAAATGGTGATTTGGATTTGACTTGTTTGGACGATGCACCAGAATTTGAAACAGAAGAAGACGCGATTGCTTGGTTAACTGAAAACTGTCCAGATGGCTTGATTCTATTTGGGAATGATTTCCCTTGGGGAGGCGAAGAACCGGGAGATGAGCCTGGAGACTGGGAAGATGAATGCTTTGAAGCTTGGATGATGGACGAAATGGATCCAGAAATCTTGATCGATTGGTTAGATGAAAATTGTGAATGGTTCTCTGAATTTGATGAATATTGGGAAGACAATTTCCCAGGGGAAGAAATTGACAGCATCATAGTTTTTGGTGATGATATTGAGACTATTCTGTTAGAAAACGGCGTAGGCATTGACATCGAAGAAGATGGTTCGATCGTAACCATAACAATTAGTGAGGATGCAGATTTCATAGATGTAATGCCTGAAAACATTATCGACTACATTAATGATAATTTCAACTTAGATGCTCTTGTTTCTTGGGAAACTGACGTGGATGAAAATGGCAATACTATTATTATCATCACGATTGAAGTAGAGGGTAAGAATGGAAATTTGGTAACACTACAGTTCGATGCTTGGGGTAACTTGTTAAGCGAAACCAGTGCCACTTCAACTGGAATTGATGTCATGGAAGATGTATTAATTAGCCTTCGACCAAATCCTGCAATTAGCGAATTTAAAATTAATTTAAGTGGCTTAGACAACCCAATAGTTCGTCTGTATACGACAGCTGGAGAGGAAGTAATGCAAACTCAAATTTTAAACAGCCGAGAAACTCGGGTAAATGTTTCTGATTTAGAGAATGGCTTTTACTTGGTTCGAGTCACAAGTGATCAAGGATCAAAGAGTGCTAAACTCTTGATCCAAAAGTAACGGGAGATAGTATCTTGATACGATGCTACAGGGGAGGTCAATTGGCCTCCCTTTTTTATGTTCCAAACCAATTAAAGTCAACAATAAATAAACTTTACTCAATCGACCAATCAATAGGATCAAGTCCTTGTTGTTCTAAATAATGATTGCAGCGAACAAAATGATCGTTTCCGAAGAAACCTGAGTGCGCAGAAAATGGCGATGGATGCGGGCTGCTTAGAACGAAATGTTTCACTTCATCAATCAAAACGTTCTTCGATTGAGCGAATTTCCCCCATAGCAAAAAGATCAAGCCCTCTCGATGATCTGACAAAGATTTAATTACTGCATCGGTAAAATTTTGCCATCCGATCTTAGAATGAGAGCCTGCTGAACTTGCGCGCACACTTAACATCGCATTTAACAAGAAAACACCTTGTTTTGCCCAAGGCATCAAGTTCCCGCTTGTTGGAATTGGATGTCCCAATTCTGCATTTATCTCTTTATAAATGTTTTTTAAACTCGGTGGAGGTTTCACGCCATCTGGCACTGAAAAAGACAAGCCATGCGCCTGTCCTGCTCCGTGATACGGATCCTGACCAAGAATTACCACCTTAACTTTTGAGAAAGGTGTAGAATTGAAAGCATTGAACATAAGCTGACCGGGAGGGTAAACAGTCATTCCCGCTCTCTTTTCTTCAAGCAACACTTTTTTTAGTGCTAAAAAGTAAGGTTTGCTGAATTCATCTCCTATTCGCTCTAACCAACTTTCATCTATTTGGGTTTTCTTTGCGCGCTTTTCATCCATACGCAAAGGTAGCCCATTTGAGATTTGTTGAAGCTTGACTAATCCAGCGTACTATTAATGAAACAAAAAGCCTAAAGACCTACAGCCCGAAATCCTTCAGCGCCTTGCTTATAGTACAAGCTCATGTTGAATATATTTTGCAATGCCCAGTCAGCCTTGTGCTTACTTTTACATTCCATCAAAGACTCGTAAGCTGTTTGAAAAGCACTGCTTTTATTTTTTTCTATTCCTTTACTTTTTATCAAAGATTGCATTAGTGTAATAAAAATATTCTCAAAAATGGGATCAAAGTTAAATTTATTGACCACTCGTTGAAAAGAATTAACTTCCGATTTCAAAGCGGACTTGTCGCCCTCTTCTGCCAAAGCCATCATTTCTAAGATTCGGCATTTAATCACAAATTCGTCTCCTGCTGATTGCTTCTTTGAAGTAAGCAACAGGACTTGGTCTATCCCTTTTCGCATTGCATCGAAATCCCCCCTATAAAAGTACACCACCAGATAAACAAACCCGAAATGTATCTGTTGGAAGACTTGAATGTGTATTTTATTTCTTTCCAAAAACCTTCTACTCTTTTCTATCGGATTTCTTTCTTCATCAAAAAAGCCACGAAGAATAATTTTTCGAATTTTTCTATACTCCCTGTTCATTTTGTAATCAATCCTCTGCAAAATCGTAAACTTTGACATACGGGACTTTACATACTTCTCCTGTCGTTCCCATATCTCAGGAAGTTTATCGAGATTCAAGGCCATCAAGTTCGCCTCATACAAATTTGCTAAGGGATTCTTTAGGTACATCCCAGAATCATTCTTTTCCTCAATCCATGCAAAATGCGCAAATTGCTTGTCCAAAATCTCCAGCGATTTCTCATATTCTCCCAAACAGAAATAACAAAGAAATAAATTATGACACTGATGAGAAATAAAAAAATCAGTATACTTCTGAGGAGGTATCATTGCCTCCAATTCATCAATAATCGATTGGATCGTAGTATGACAGGAAGACTCTCTAACGTCACGATCACCAAACAAGCAGTTGCGAATTCGAACTTGCAGTTCATTCAACTGTGTTTCTAATTTCAGCAACTCAAACAGCCCGTTGCGCGTTTCACGTAATTGTGCAGCCTTCTTATCGTATTTATCAACAATCCAGCCTCTTGCCAAAAAAGTCGCATTCCAGCGGTAAACTTCCGGCAACACATCTACCCGCATTTCTTTCTCCGCTAAAGTCCGCAAGCGCTTAAAAGTCTTAACCGATTGATTTACTAACTGATTGTCCGTCAATATCGTCAACTCCGAGAGTAGCTGATAAATCTTTAGATCTGTTGTTTTGCCAAACCTGTAAGACTGCAGCACACGGATAATCTGAGTCCTCAAATAGGTTTGGGTAAAACTCAAATTACTATAGAAATCGGTTCGCTTTAACTTAGCGATCAATTCTTCTTCAGGTTTTTCCGTATTATGATAAATGAGGTCAAACAAACGCAAAAAGGCTGGTTGCTTACCACTACCATCTTCTCCAACTTCCTTTTCTACCTGTATTCGAAAGTACCGCTTCTCATTCATCGTCATCGAATGAACCAGTTTCTGCAGCTCCGTTAATGCACTCATCGCTTTTCAGTTTTCGATCTCCTCAAAATCTATAACACTCCACTCAGCTTAGCAAAATACATCATCGTATTCCAAACCAACCATATGAGCTAAACTTCGATCCTCTTTGTTTAAAAATCTGCAAAACAGAACAGGTAATAATGGACAAATTAATCGTAGAACTGCCTAAAAAGCAGTAGACAAAATCTACTTAGGCAGTTATATTTGACCTACAGTTCCTAATGCAAAAGACCAATTACCGTTCTAACATTACTGTACAAGCAGTAGCCCTATCTGTAGGTCTGGTGCTCCTATTCGCCAAGTTTGCTGCTTATTACCTTACCAACTCCAATTCTATTCTCAGTGATGCCTTAGAATCCATCATCAACGTGGTTGCAGGTGGATTTGGCATGTACAGTTTATTTCTAGCCTCTAAACCTGTAGACGAAGACCATCCATATGGTCACGGAAAAATTGAGTTATTGTCTGCTAGTTTTGAGGGAACCTTAATATTTATTGCTGGGGCTGTGATAATCGTCAAAGCTCTATTTGCACTCATTCACCCTAATGACATTTCGAGTTTAGACATCGGAATCTACATTACAGCATTTGCAGGAGCTGTAAACTACCTAATGGGCTGGTTCATGGAAGTCAAAGGAAAAGCTTCGAATTCAATGACTTTAAGCGCTGGAGGAGAACATTTAAAAACCGACGCTTATTCGAGTATCGGACTCATTCTTGGGCTCCTACTAATCACCGTTACAGGCTGGCAAGCTGCTGATAACTGGATAGCCATCATTTTCGGGCTCATTATCATTTATTCGGGAATCAAAATACTCCGAAAGTCAGTAGGTGGGATCATGGACGAAGCGGATGAAGATTTAATCGGTGAGGTCATTGATATTTTAAACGAGAAAAGAAAAGATCACTGGATTGACATTCACAATCTACGTTGTATTCGCTATGGCCCAAGATTACATATTGATTGTCACGTGACGGTTCCTTGGTATTACAACACCATAGAAGCACATGATGTGATTGAAGAAATTCAAGAAGCTATCGATGAAGATGCCGAATCATACATAGAAATGTTTATCCATGCTGATCCATGCCAGGCTTTCTCTTGCCGAATTTGCCCACTTGAATGCAGTAAAAGAAGAAAAGGATTCGAGGAAAAAATTGCTTGGGACATTAAAAACGTCATGAAAAACGAAAAACATCGTTAGTCTTAGACAAGAATAACAAGTAGGCTACAGAAAGACTAGCTGCTTTGATTTTTCTTAGCATTGCGCTTTCCGAAAAAAAACATCAATACAAAAAGCAACAAACCAAAAGCAATAAACCAAGGCCACATTCCATTTATTTGATTGGCAAAACTATCACTTGCCTCGTTTTCTGAAGCTTCAGTTTCTTCTTCAGCTTGAGTAGAATCCTTCGCTCCTATTGGAACTGAACTATCCCGTTTCTTTCCAGTAATCAAGCCTGCTACTCCTACATCAGCAGTCTTATCGAGCGCTGGATCAAAATCTTCATATGACCAACCTTCATTGAATTCCAAACTATTTAAAACGCGGGGTAAGTCTTTCTTAATTTGCTCCAACTGACCTAACTCTCCTACAAAATTCATTTCCAATACACCCTTCCTTCCTAAAAAACGAATGGCATAATTCAAGGCACTTTCTGGTCCATCGCCCATATTATAAACTACTTCTTTCGCCCAATGCAGGCGCTTATTTTTTGCATCATAAAAAGGAGCATCTGCCCAATCAACCAGTTTTACTGGAAACATCCCGCGCTTCTTTCTCGCTTCATTGGCGCGCTCATTTTGTTGTTTCATTTCTTCCAACAATTGCTCATAATCAATCTTGTTGGCATCTTCGTCTGAAACAAAACCAGAACTCTTGTATTTCAAATTAATAGTATATCCTTCTTTACCAAATAGGCTGGCGCCTTTCGAAAACAGCATTCCATCAGAAGAAGAATTAAGATTCTCCCAAATCTCTTTCAAAATAAATTCGGCCTGATTGTCTTGCACAAATCGAAATCCCGGAGGAACTTTCAGTCGAGCAACAGAAGCCACTTCTACCTCTCCTGTTTGGTAGTCAATCTGTGCCTCAATTTGCTGTAAACTATTTAGCTGGTCTGTCAAACTCACTGCCACATCTTCAGCTTCTTCTAGTACAGCATCTTCTTGAGCAATCACACTTAGGCTAGCCAATAAAAAAAGAAGTCCCAATCTAAGTTTTGCAACATTCATGCTTAAGTGATTACAGTTCATAAGGAAAAAAGATAAAAACAAATAGCGCTTCCACTACTAAGCTACGGCATGCAAGCTAGCTTTAAAAAAATTAGTCCAAAGGCTGAAGTCCTTTTCGTACTTTTATACTCTTATGCTACGATTCTCTCTCCTTTTGTTACTCTTTACTTGTTCTATTTTCACCTGCGCTGCTCAAATAGCGATCGGAGGATCAAAAGAGGCAATTAATTGCGCTGTTCCCGGAGTGGGAATGATGGGCTATGGAGATGTCGAAAACACCATTGAATCGAACGAACGACCCATTTACAGTAGAGCATTTGTAATTCAAGAGGAAAACGGAAAGGAACTGGCAATGGTTTGTAGTGAGTTATGTTCAATTTCACAAGCTGTAAAGGATGCTGTAATTAAACAACTAGAGGCTAATTTCCCAGGAATTTATTCTGATGAAAACGTTTGGTTGACAGCCCAACATACACATTCAGCAGCAGCGGGCTACATACACTATCCGATTTACAGTTCTACTGCAGTTGGATTTCAACCTGAAGTATTTGATGCCATCGTTGAAAGCATAGTTGCTGCAATAAGTTCAGCGCGAGCAAAACTTAAACCAGGAAAAATCAGCATGCACCAAGACGCTTTTCCTGATACCGTTGGAGTAGCTTGGAATCGCTCCATCAAAGCATATAATCGCAATCCAGATGTAGAACATTTTAGCAAGCACGAAACACATCTTGCCTTGGATCGAAACATGTATCAATTGAATTTCGAAAGTCTTGATGGAGATCCAATAGGTATCTTAAATTGGTTTGGAGTGCATTGCACTAGTGTTGGAAAAAAAAATCACGATATGAATTCCGACAACAAAGGATGGGCGAGTGAATTCTTTGAAGAAAAGATTGGAGATGATTTTATTGCTGTTTTCGCTCAGGGCACTTCTGGCGATGTATCGCCTTATTACCACGGGCCAAAGGAGTGGAAAAAACGAAAAGCAATTGCTGATCAAGATGCTGAAAATTCCAAAATAAATGGGCGGATGCAATTCGATCAAGCTTACGAAATCTATCAAGAAGAACAACGCATCCTCGAAGGGGAACTAGATTACGCAATGATGCATATTGACATGAGTGCCATCCATTGTGACCCTGCATTTACTGAAGGAGATAGTAGCGCTTACACAGCTTCTGGAGCTTTGGGCGTGGCCTTTTTCAGAGGCACGAAAGTGGATGGTTTGGGCATGCCCGGTGTTCTAGCAGCAGTAACCAATACTTGGGCCAATTGTATTAAGGCTCGAAGAAAAATAGGGCATTGGTTCCGCTCGAAAGAAAAACGACAAGCGCTACGTGCTTACTACCGCGCTCAAGGCCGCAAGAAAATGCTCATGGAAACGGGTGAGAAAAAGGTATTGGGCTACTCTAAAATAAATCGCCTGCCCGTTCCGAGAGCTGCCGATCCTGCCATAAGATCCCTGAAAGTGCAATACGAAAATGGAGCATTGGAAGAAAATACTTGGGTACAAGAAATTATTCCTATTCAGCTAATCGTTTTAGGAGATATTGCCATTGCTGCAATTCCCACAGAGATAACAACGACCGCAGGAAAACGTCTTCGAAATACCATTCAAGAAATTCTCGCAAAAAGAGGCGTAAATCAAGTAATCATTGCACCATACTCCAATTCTTACATCGGCTACATCACAACACATCAAGAATACAAAAGACAAGAATATGAAGGTGGACACACCGTTCATGGCCAGTGGAGCTTAGCAGCACTTCAAACAAAATTCACCTACTTGGCAGAGCAACTTTTATTGCCAGCTGAAGACCGTAAATTTCCTAATTTACAACCACCAACCTTTTCAGAAGAAGAGTTAAGTAAACGCACAAAGCTTGAATTATTTCCCAATAAAAAATAGATCGCTATAAATACAGACGTTTTACCAAATCCCAAACAGACCACCACGGACTCAGTTGCATATTCGGCATTTTACCTTCCGCCATTAAGCGCAATTGCATCGAATGCCAGGTCAAATCAACTGCCCCCATTTTATCCAATGTTTTGATTCCGGTGCTGGTGTTTGGCAAAACGCATTCTTGACGTGTACCATCTAAAAATTCAGCAGCAACTTTAGGATAGGCCGAAAATGGTCTTCCCATTCCGATAAGATCACAGGCTTTTTCACTCAAGGCTTCCTCCATAGCAGCTAGCGTTCTAAAACCACCCGTCAACATCAAAGGCACATTCATTTCTGCCTTTACCTTTTGCGCGAACTCTAGAAAATAAGCCTCTCGTTTTCTAGTACTTTCCCGCTGACCAACGCCCATCATGGCTGCCTTTTCGTAAGTCCCTCCCGATACTTCAATCAAATCTATTCCTTCGGCTTCCAACATCCTAATGACGTTCAATGAGTCTTCGTTATCAAAACCGCCCCGTTGAAAATCTGCGGAATTAATCTTCACCCCAATAGGGAAATGCGGACCCACTTGCTCCCGTATGGTTCTAAAAATTTCCAGCAGAAAACGCGCTCGATTCTCTAGCTTTCCTCCCCATCGATCGCTTCGAATATTAGTTTTAGGTGATAAAAACTGACTCACCAAATATCCATGAGCTCCGTGAATTTGCACGCCCGAAAATCCTGCTTCCTTTGCCAAGCGAGCAGTATTTCCATAGCGCCGAATGAGTTCTAATATTTCTCTTTCCTCCAAAGCCCTCGGTAAACCGAAATGCCCTTTTTGCTGCAACTTAACCGCCGATGGTCCTACGATTTCCTTATTGTGATTCGTCTGAGCTTGCCTACCTGGATGATTAATCTGCATCCAAAATTGCGTTCCTCCAGACTGCGCAATCCTAGCCCATTCTCGAACATCATCCAAATAGCTGTCATTTTCCAAAACCACATTATGCTCTTCCACCATTCCACGAGCATCCACCATTACATTTCCAGAAATATTAAGTGCAGCACCACAATTTGCCCACATTTCATACAGCGTTTTCATGCGCTTTCCAGGACGGCCATCTGCTTCTCCTATATTTTCATTAAGCGCTGCTTTAGCCAATCGACTAGACAATTCTACCCAACAAGGCAATTGCAAACTATCGGAAATCTTCATCTTATTTTTATTAAATAAATGACAACATTCGACTAAAAATAATGGTTCGAAATCATTTATTACGAACCCTTTCTAGACAAAAAATAATTAAGTGAAAACACAAATAAAATCTTAATGAAATAATAAATGACTAAGCACTAAGGAAACGGCCAAAACAATCGCAAACCTCGTGGCAGATCGATCACTGGATTTGAGCCATTCAGAAGCTCCCCGCCATTGCTTTCCAAAAATCGCTGGAATCCCCAAAGAGGAAAAAGCAATTAAAATCACCCACATTGCACGAACAAAGTAATTCATATCGGGGAATATTTTTCGCAGCAACAAATTCAAAGGAACGGTCAAAAGAAAAGCCGCTAATGCAAATCGATGTCTCGGCACTTTCAAGAAAACAGCAGTACAAATCAAAACAACAATTCCACAGTTCACGAAATAGCGAAGATCGTTCAGCGTATGCGTAAAGGCTTCCCCTTGATCTCCGAATTTGATCCACATTAAAACCAAACCCATCATTACTCCTGTGCAAAGTGTCACCAATATGGTTCTTCGACCCATTTGTACCATCTCGCTATCAGTCGCTTCTGGACGTAAATGGCGTTTGTAAATATCAACTGAAAATAAGGTAGAAAGTGAATTAAAAAGTGAATCTACGGTACTCATCAGCGAAGCAAACAAGGCACAAAGAATAATTCCGCGAAAACCTGGGCTGAGAAAATTCCGCACTAAATAAGGAAAAGCTTCATCTGGATCTGCAAGACCATCCTTTCCTAGTAAACCGTATAAAGCGATGCCGGGCACAATAATAATCAAGGCCATAAAGTACTTCATGACGCCGCCAACCATCAATCCCACTTGCGCATGTCGCAAGCTTTTTGCTGCTAAAGAGCGTTGTAAAACCACCTGATTCGCACACCAATAATTAATATTCAACAAAAACATTCCTCCTAGAGCGATCCAGGGGAGCTTCGGGTGATCCGCCGGTAAATGTAGATGCATTTTCTCGGGAACTTTATTGTACAACTCTCCCCAACCTCCTAGCTCGTTTATCGACACTAAGAGCAAAATACTGCCACCAATTAACAAAATCGAAAATTGGATAATATCCGTTCGCACAACAGCACTGAGACCTCCGTAGAAAGTATAAATTGCCGAGAAAACGCCGAGGCCTAGAATCAGGGCTGCAATTCGAGTGGTTTGAATATCACTAATAAATAAAAAGTATTCACCAAAAACCATATCGGCCGCATAAGCCCCCCAAAACAAAGCGGCTCCTAAACCCAAAGTAGAAAACAGCGCAATATTGGCAACGGAATAGGCCAGACTAACCTCTGAGCCCAATCGTTTTTCAATAAATTGCGTGACGGTGATGACTCGTTCTTTGAGGTAAAGCGGAACGAAAATAAAGGCCGCCATCAATATTCCTTGAATGGCATTTATTTCCATATTAGCTTGCGCAAGACCGTACAAATAGGCAGAGCCCATAAAGCCCATGTACTGCATTCCTTGAATATTTGTGGCGATCGTAGAAATAGCAATAGAAGGCCATTTCAAATTTCGACCACTTAAAAAATACTCTTCACTAGAAATATCCTTCTTTAATTTTCCGCTCATGGCAATGGCCATTACAGCAGCGAAGTACACAATAACAATGAATAAGTCAATCACGCCTTAAAATACAAATTTAGCGGCAGATCAAATCTCAATGACAGAGCTATGCAAGGTGCTCAAAGAAAAAAAATCGCTTACTCCCGCTCTCCCCTTCCCAAAGGAGTCAATGGAACTTCTTTGGGTACTCTTCCCAGCGCATGTGGCAAGGAAAGCGTTTTCAATTGTGGCAAGACGTATCGAGCAAAAAGCTCGCACTCCTCTTGATGAGGGTAACCAGAAAAGATGAACGAGCGAATGCCCATTTTCATGTACTCCTTAATAGTCTTTACGATCTGATCTGGATTTCCTACCAAAGCTGCACCACAACCTGAACGGGCACGCCCAATTCCAGTCCATAAATGATCTTCGGCGTAGCCCTCTGAGTCTGCCATAGATCGCATGTCGGCCTGACGTGCCACACCTAATGACTTCGCATCTAGAGCACGCTCTCGAATCTCTTTCCCCCTTTCGTCCTCCAATTTCGAAACCAAGCCTTGCGCATAGGCTCTAGCTTCCGATTCCGTTTCTCTTACAATCATGTGTATCCGTAAACCAAAATCCACCTTTCGCTGATATACAGCCGCTTTATCCGACATGGTTTGCATCAATTCCGTCAACTTGGTTTTCGTTTCTGGCCACATCAAATAAACATCACAATGCTCCGCACACAAATCTACTCCCGGCGGTGAATAACCGCCAAAATACAATAAGGGGCCACCATTTTGCTGATAAGGTTTTACGGGCGCTGAAGGCAATTCCAAATCGTAAAAATCACCCTTAAACTTAATCTCGTCTTGCGTCCAGGCTTGCTTCAAAATTTCAATCACTTCCCTAGAGCGTTGATAACGATCCGCAGAAGCTAAGTTGGTACCGGGCAAATTCGAAGAAATGATATTGATGGTCAATCGCCCTTGCAAAATATGATCTAAAGTAGCAATAGCACGTGCTAACATTGGAGGGTGAATTTCACCACAACGTACCGCTGCTAAGAGATTGATGTTCTCCGTCAATGCTGCAACTGCGCTCACAAAAGTCATGGTATCTTGTCCCACTTGATAACTGGAAGGACACAAGATATTTCGGTAGCCCAATCGATCGGCTGTCAACAAAATATTTCGGGCATTTTCCCAACTGCTGCGATACTGATTCGGCATCTCGCCCATAAAATCCGTATCACCATTACAAATAGGGGCAAACCAAGAAACCTCCGCTCCCTGCAAATGCGCCGACTTCACTTCAATGGCCATAGTGTTGCTTTTAAACTAAATACGACAGCAAAGTACGAAACAGAAGAGTAGAATTTGTAGTATTTATGGAGCGAGTCCTTTAAAAAAGTCCTGCAATTTCGTTCGATCATCCTCCGACAGTTTCGCCTCCGGATGTAACCAAACATAGGAATTTAAAGGCATCCATTTAGTTTCGACAGCCTCCACAGACTCCCCTGAAAGATGTTCTCGTTTACCTGCTGGGTAATCACCCCACTCTGAGAAATTCAACTGTTTTCGAGCCCCTTTGATGTGGTTTCGAATCCAAAAAGAAACGGGTGCAATATCGGTATACCAAGGATAAGCAGTGTGGTTGGAATGGCAATCGTAACAAGCAGCTTTTACCAAACTTGAAATTTCGGGACTTGCATTACTAATGGCCAAAAAATCCTTAGTAGGATCACTCGTTGGATTGTTTTTATCAATTCGAATAAACTGCAACAAGGCCAAAATGACAATGAGGGCCAAGGCAACTTTTGCTTTCGATAATCCTTTTAAAAATCCCATAATTTTAAATCTATTTATTACCAAAAACCACTTACACAGCTAAACTGGGCTCCATACTTTTTCCAAAAAATGGCTCCTTTGCACCTTTTCAAAACCCAAAGATAGATACAATGTTTCAGCAGGCTCTCCTGCTTCTGCCTGCATAACAATTTTATCAAAGCGCTCCGCCTCAACAATTAGCCGACTTACTTCATATACCAAAGTTCGACAAATACCTCTTCTTCTAAATTTTGGATGAACGATAATATTATTAAAGCGCAAAATATCACCTTCGTAAATGATGCCCAAGTCAGCAACTAAACGATCTCCAATAAATGCCCCGAATCGCTTAGCTACTCCTCTAGCAATCAAATCTTGAAATGAGCGAGCTTGGCCTTGCAAAAAATCCAAAGTATAGCCCGGTTCCGTCAAATGCATCTGAATCTGCTGTTCCCATTCTTGCCCTTCTGACAACTCTCTAATTCTAATAACTCGATTGAGAATAATCGGTTTTTTTAGCTCTTTCAAGACCAAGGCATGAAGTACTTCGTGCTTGAAACCGTTCTTTAAAAATGCCTTAACATCGCCTTCTTCTTCCTCGTCCCATGTAAAGCTCACAAAGTTTTGCTTGCCTATGTCAAACTCTTCCTGATAGTATTTCATCCATTGATGAAAGTCGTTTTCTTGCGGTGCTTGCGGAAATAACAAAAAATTCCCCCAGTAGTAATTGGGTCTTTCTGGGCTACTGACTTTACAATATCGATCCTTCTCCTCCACAATACTTTGCAGACGATACACGATCATCTCTGTTTGATGTGATAATAAATGAAAGACATTCATATATACGAATTTAACTGCTTTTGCAGTTTTTCGAAATAAAGTCCTACGTGGAAGCCGTCCATCATACAATGATTCACCTCTACAGACAGTGGCATCAAGTACTTGCTTCCTTGCTCATAACATTTACCAAAGACCAATTTCGGCACACAATCGCTGTCTATTTTCTTTCGAGCATGCTTAAAGCCTGTAAAAGAAATCCAAGGAATCACCGAGCAATGTAAAAGATTCAAACGCTCAGCTCTCGCCTCAAAATGCTTCGCTTCCTTGAACTCCTCGATCTTTTGCTGTCCCTTTTTAGTAAAAGATAAAACGTCTTCCTCGAAGTCGAAATAACAAAACCCAAAGGTTTTATCGTCCTTCAAAACTGTAGAACCGATTCCCAAAGTATCGTAAACGCGCACCTCCTCTTTGTCGGGAGAAAAACGGTAACGAAACTCGGGAATTTCTTGTGCAGTACTTAGAGCAGCATGCAAATAATGGAAGAAAAAGGAACGGTCATTTGCAGAACAAAACTCCCTTAATCTCCCTACTTCTATCGGAGCAGTAATTTGAAAGAACGGATCTTCATAGTCACTGAAAAACGCAGAGGTTTCTTCGCGTTTCCATTCCCTTCTATTCAAAATTTTAAAGCTCACTTTTAATCTTTCTAAACGGTACTAAGCAATCGTCTTTCCTGTAGAAGCTTGCCACAAAGCATACCAATCTTCTCGATCTAGATTAATAGTTAGTGCCTCTAGAGCTGCATCAATTCTAGCAATTTTTGTTGTACCCAAAACAGGTAAAATCTTCGCAGGATGCTTCAGTAACCAAGCCAATAGCAACTGGTCTTCTTGCGCACCATATTTTTCCTTTAGTGGCGCTAAAGCTTTTACAATCCGAGCCACACGCTCGTCTCCTCTATCATTAAAAAACCGACCAGCTCCAAGCGGCGACCAAGCCATTGGAGGTATGCCTAAACGAAGTGCTTGATCGAGACTTCCGTCAGTGAAGGGATCTAAATGCAGCAAAGAAGCTTCAATTTGATTGCTTGCCAAAGGCGTGCTTGCGTTCAACAATTCAAACTGAGAAGCCGTGAAGTTCGAAACACCAAAAGCTTTTATCTTTCCTTCTTTCTTCAAAGCCTCTACTTCTCCTGCCACTTCCGAGGGATCCAACAGCCAATCTGGTCTATGGATCAACAACAAATCCACATAATCAGTCTGTAATTGATTCAGTGAATGCTCCAAAGAGGTACGAATATGAGCAGCTGAAGCATCGTAAGATTTTACGCCATGCTCTGGTCTATTCGAACAAACCCGTCGAATTCCGCACTTCGTAATCAGCTGCATCTGCGAACGAAGACTAGGATGTTCTTTTAGCAAAGCACCAAACTGCGCTTCAGTAGTGTAATCTCCATAAATATCAGCGTGATCAAAACTCGTCAAGCCTCGCGACAAGCAATGCAAGACAAATTCATAGAGCTTATCTGTAGGATAATTAGCACCCCACTCCCCCAAATTCATACATCCCACAATCAGTGGCGAAAAAGTAACTTTAGACATAATGCAAATTTAAGCAGCTTAAGGCAGAAGCAGCCCTATCTTTTATTAAAACCAAATCTGACCTTCCTCCTCACTCCCAGCATGCTCCACTGTCCCGTCCCGATATCGAAAAGCAGTCAATAAAGCCAAAAGCGCATCAAAGACATGCCAATTATCCACAGATTCTCTAGGAATCGCTACTGGAAAGGCTGCTTGTAGATTAGAAAGGCAATCTGTAAGATTTTCCTTTTTGTAGCCTATTACTTTCAGGTCTAGGCGTTTTGCTTGTTGCGCAGGATAGCATTCAAAAAAGGTCCGCTTGTTGGTTTGCAAACTTGCTTTTAAACGCATCGCTCTCGCAGTTAAGCCTCCTAGAAACATGGGAGACATCGCTTTTAATTCTCGATCACCGGCGCGATAAAAATAATCTTCACAAGACGGAATTCCCTTGTAAACTCCTGGCAAAGACAGAGGTGCATCCATAAAAACTTGAGCGTCGGGATATTTATTCAAGACCTGACTCAAAAAACGATCAGCATCCTCCTTCTTCTTAGACTGAAGAAGGATCAGCTCTTTTTGGTAATAAATGGCAACCGCGGTTGTACCTGCCAATTTGCTTCCATAATCCACTCCTACCAATGCGATCTCTTTCATTACAAAAACAAACGCATGATGACCGACAAGGTTGCGGTATTTTTTAGTAATAAATAAAAAAACGGGCGGGCAAACTTCTAGTGCAAACCGAGGCATTGCATACATAGATCGCGCTGCTAATAAAGCATAATCATTTTACTCGCTCACTCCGAATTATGTATCCTCAGTCTAACTGAGAAATCCTCCAAACTCCGCTTGCTTGTGCAGCCATCCACTCTTGTCTACTATCAATTGAGTTCGGAGTCCAAACTGGGTTTGAAATACTATTGGTCATTTCATACTGACTAGTGCGAAAGATCTCTTTCTTCTCTGAGAACGGAAGAATATTACAAGCCTGATTTTTTGCCTCTTCCAAAATTGTATAATTTCCCAACCTGTACACAACCGATTCATGTATGGATTGTGGAAATTCATTGAGATAATGCTCGTTTCCATTTTCAGGCAAGATATGTTCTATTGTTCCAGAATTCTCTTCAAAATCATAGTCTACATTATTCATTTGATTTTCGATGGAGAATAGAATATACCTAACCAACTTTGCACCTCTTATTGTAGAAATAGATTTTGTTGCAAAGCTATTTTTAAATTCTCTATCACTAGGATACAAAGAACTCATCAGATGCGCGATCGCTGAGTTGCTAACAGTGGGTTCATCATTAATTAGAATTGCAGCTTTATTGTAAATGTCTTCTTTCAGGTTGGTATGTAAGTTCGAGATAACTGTATATCTGAAAGTAATTACGCTTACAAATTTCAAAACAACCGCAAACCTTTCTGCGCTTAAGTTATTGTAGGCCGATATAAGCAGGGGAAATGCTTGTTTTTCTTTAAATAGGGCAAGTTCTTTTATTCGTTTTTTTAAGTCCTTATTACCAGACCAAAAAGAGTCAGCGGGATTAGAGAGGGCGTTGTATAGTTTCGAATTACTTTCTAAAGCTTCTAAAAGCTCTATTACTTCTGTCGACGATGATATTGATTCGCGCAGTGCTCTGAAAAGATATTCCTGTCTGATCAACTTTCGTTTCGAAATCCAGTAATGACGCAAAAAAGCAGGAAAGTTGTCGAGACCAATAGTTTCTATAATTGATTTCCACTTCTGCTTGACATGCGGCAAGTCTACTTTGGTAGAAATAGAAAACAAATAATTTTTCAAAAGATCTGTAACGGTCAAGCCAACACCTCTCGAATTCAGTGTTTCAAAAACCGTATAAGCACTAACCTCATCCTCCACAATAATTTGGATAAACATTAGTTTTTCAGCGATTATTTTATTCAGAAAGTTTGTCACAACTTCCCCATTTTGTTCATCTTTAAAGAGTTCTGAAATTTTTTCAACAAAATAATTGTAGGCTTTCCAAATTAATTTATCAGAGTCAATGAGTGCACGAACGTTAGTTGGCTCTCTCTGTACTAATAGATTCGTTTGAAAAAAACTATCGTTATTCTCATTGAGCTTCAATTTTGAAGAATAAGAAAGTGATCCTGGGTCTTTATCTCCGATAAATTTCTTTTGCAAAAGACCTATTCGCTCATTGTTAGGTTCTTTATCAACATCATTTTTAACTAGATCTTTGAGCTTATTAATGGTTGCTAAAACAATTAACGTTAATGTAGAGAATCTTTGCTGACCATCGATTACATGATACTTTTTATCTCCTAC
>CALFBW010000123.1 GCA_937951415.1 uncultured Chitinophagales bacterium
ATGAAACACCCTGATTTGGCTCTCCCTATTGAGTCGATTCGCTTGGACATGGAAATAATAAATGTAGATGGTCAATCGGACAATACGGTTCTGAATGTCCCGGCTTTTCATTTTTCGATAGATGGTCAACCAATGGTAATATCTGCAATTGTGGAAAACCCAGAGAGCAATCCGAGTTTCGATATAAAAGCAAAGGGCTCACTAGATTTAGAAAAAGCTGGTCAAGCCTATCCCTTGGAAAACGTAAGTGCGATGCAAGGACTCGTAAAATTAGACTTGGAAGCAAAAGGCACCATGTCAAATTTGGAAGAGGAGAAGTATGATGAAGTAATGTTTGAAGGGACTGCATCTGCAAGAGATATTGTTTATCAGTCGGGTGATTTGCCAGGCGCTTTGAGCATTGACAATACAGAATTGAAATTCAATCCGCAATGGGTGAGTTTGTCTGAAACCAAAGGTAAAATTGGACAATCTGATTTTACTGTTTCAGGTGGCTTGACACATTTCTTACAATATTTATTAAAAGGCGATGACCTAGAAGGAAGTTTGCAAGTCCATTCGGAATACTTTGATGTAAATGAGTGGATGGTTTGGCAAACCGGACCACAAGTTGAAACTTCAACTGAAGAAGAATGGACTGTTTTTAAAGTGCCAGATGGCATCAAATTTAAAATGAATGCTTCAGCGGATAAAGTACGGTATGACAAAATTGACATGACCAATGTTTTCGGAGAGCTTAATGTTGCCGATGAAGCAATAAACTTTACTGATTTAAGGGCAAATGCTTTGCAAGGTCAAATGATCGTAAACGGACAATATTCTACTGCAAAGGAAGGCGATCCTGAATTTCAGTTTGAAAATCGTCTAGTAGGAATTGACATAAAAGAGTCCTTTGAAAAAATAAACACTTTTAAGCTATTAGTGCCTATCGCCAACTTATTGGAAGGAAAGATTACCACCAACTTATCGCTGGATGGACTTCTCAATGAAGAAATGATGCCGCAGTTAAGTAGCCTTACAGGCAAAGGAGTTGGTCTTTTACTAAATGGAAATATTTCAGAATTGAGTATTATCGAAGAAATTGCTAGTCAGCTTTCTATTCCCAAGTTGGAAAAACTCAAAAAAGTAAATGCTAAAACCATTTTCAAAGTAAAAGATGGTAAAGTATGGGTAGAACCCTATGAAATAGTAAAAGACGAAATGAGACTCCTAGTGGGTGGGCATCACGGTTTTGATCAAAGTTTAGATTACCAAGTGAATGCTTTGTTGCCAAAAGGCATGATCGGTGACAAGGCCACTTCTATGATGCAAAGCATGGTTTCTGCAGCGAAAAAGCAAGGCGTTAATATTGATGTTCCAGATCTTGTAAAAGTAACTTTTCAAGTTGGTGGTACAGTAACTAAACCGGAAGTAAAAGCTGATTTTGGCGATTTGTTTGGTGATTTGTCTAGCGGATTTGAAACTGCGATTACTGAAGCTGTAGATAGTTTGAAAGAGCTAGCACAAGAGAAAGTAGAGGAAGTTGTCGACAGCGCAAAAAATGCTGCAACAGAAATTGTAGAAGAGAAAAAGCAAGAGCTTGAAACAAAAGTGGAAGAAATAAAAGATGAAATTCAATCTAAAGCCGAAGAAAAACTCGAAGAAGTTAAAAAAGAAGTCGAGGAAGAAATAAAAACGGAGGTGGAAGAAAAAGTGAAAGAAGAGATTGAAGACAAGGTCAAAGATTCAGGTGTCATTGAGGATGTGAAAGAAGATGTTGGAGATAAAGCAAAGGGAGCTTTAAAGGATTTATTTGGTAAAAAGAAAAAACCTCAATAATAATTTTCCACTAAAAAGCTTAGGAAAGCACTGTAAATAAGTGTCTAAAATTGAGCCGTTTCCCGACGACATTTTTTTTTCAGAAATACGAGGCAGAAAGCGCAGACACAGTGGGGCTTTGGCGAGACTTTCTAAGGAAGTTATTTTTAAAATATCAATGTCGTCGGGAACCAATTCAAATCGTACAGTTACATACTTTACATCCCATAATCAAAATCACTAAAGAAATACTATGAGCATCTGGTTTAACGAGCCATCCCTGGAAGTGATCAACGGCTTCAACAAGGGTAGTATGATAGAATACTTGGATATTAAAATCACTGAAATAGGTGAAGATTATATTAGAGGTACAATGCCTGTAGACCACCGCACCGTTCAATCTTATGGACAATTACATGGTGGAGCCTCTGTAGTCCTAGCAGAAACGATTGGCAGCTTAGGTTCGATTTTGACAGTTGATTTCCCCCGTAAGAAATGCGTTGGTCTCGACATCAATTGCAATCATATTGGTGCAATAAGATCTGGGCTTGTTATAGGAACTGCACGACCTCTTCACACTGGAAAATCTACTCAAGTTTGGCAAATTCGCATTGAATCCGAAGCAGGAAAATTAATCAGCATTTGTCGATTAACCATGGCTGTTTTAGATGGAAAATAAAAGACCAAGCAATAAGGCATTATTAAATACCAGTCGCTTGCAGCTCGTAGCAATTGATGAAAGGTATGCCGACCGTGTATATAAATATTACGAACGCAATAAACAGAGCTTTGAAAAAGTAATGCCGCTCCCCCAGCCCAATTTTTATTCTCCCGAGTTTCATCAACAGTTACTGAGAGAACAAACTGCGGCGATGCAAGAAGGAAAGCTGTTGAAGATATATTTATTCCTAGAAACGGATAAAGAACAAGCTACAATTATAGGGGACATTAGCTTTAATCACATTTTAAGGGGACCGCTGCAGTCTTGCTTTCTAGGGTACAAACTCGATGAAAATCACCGCGGCAAGGGTTACATGTTTGAAGCGCTGAAATTACTGATCGAGTTTGGTTTCAAGGCACTCAAGCTGCATCGAATCGAAGCTAACATTATGCCTTTCAACTCAAAATCTATTGAGCTAGCAGAAAAAATAGGGTTCAAAAAAGAAGGCTTTTCACCAGACTATTTAAAGATCAATGGAAAATGGGAAAACCATTTGCGGTATGCTGTTTTGAAGAGTGATTTTGAGGGGTAAGAATGTCCTCAATGTCTTTTTGCAAAGAAGTCGTTCCTACAAACTAGTGAAATAAGTCTTGAATTACTCGACAATCTTTTTCAAGATCGAAATCGGCTAAGTTGACATCTCTTATCGGATTTTCTCCTACAATTAAAGCGTTTTTCTTACAAGCAAGAAAAATTTTAGTAATTCCGTTTACTTCTAACTTTCGAACAAATGACCTGAAGTCATCCATGCTCAATCCTTTGTCAACAACAAGCCTAAACGGGAGGCAGTCTTCACCGTCAAGATGATAAAATTGGCTTGCTTTCGCGATATATCGATCCAACTCGACATTATTTACCAGCTTGTCATTCACTTGAACTACAATACTATCTGAATCAGCTGACAGCCCCCTCCCTTTTCCGATAATAATACTCTGTACTAAAAGATTTTCGGAAACACAACTTGTGTGAAAATCTCTTTCTTGCACTGATGGGAAATCAAGATCGAGCAATAAAGACTGTTTATAGTCTTGTAGGATATGTGCCGTAGTCAGCTCACACCTTTTCCCGTAGAAATCACCATATCCTTGTGCATTGCTGAGGTATATCTCATTTCCAGTAAGACCAATTTCATAAGTGAAAAAACCACCACATTCTCCCGATACTAAATACCGCTCCTCCGAAAAATGCTTGATTTCATTTCGTGAAAAGCTGAATCTATTTTCTATCGCACTGGTATCGTCTATCGACAAAATATCCAGTGTACTGTGGATCGAATCAAATTCATTTCGCTTTAAATGCCAATGTCCTTCGATCCTCGAATCCTGTTTACAGGAAATTAAAGTACCTAATAAAAAGAATACCAGAATTGCAAACTTTGTGCTTCCTTCAATTTTCATTAACACGGATGACATTCGAAAAGTCTTTCAAGAATTAATCTAACCACTGTTTATTCATTTGTTTATTCTTCGAAAAACTCCCCAAAACATAAGCATTCGAATTTCGTAATGCCACAGACTCTTCCATCACCTCTACCACAACGCCTTCACTATTTATATAATTTGAGTGGGCAAAATAACTCTTGCCCTCCTTCCTGAAAAGGAAACCCACATGAAAATCTAATCCTACTATTAGCAGCTCGTAGTCTTCTTTCTCACTCATCTGTTTTTCCAGCTTTTCAAAGCTCGCTGATCTTACGATCGAATTACCATCACATAAAGACTTGATAATATCCGTTGCCCCCTTTTGAGCGATTTTATATCTATTCAATTTTACTCCCAAATCTCGAAGTGTTGTAGAAACAAAATAACCACAAGCCACCTCCCCGCTCCTAGGCGTTTCACTTATACCATTAAAATCCCACTTGGTTCCTTCCCAGTAAGAAAAGATAGAATCAATCATCAGCTTCGACATATATTGCTCCGCTAATCGTGATTTGTCTTCAGCACTTAGATCAGTTCTATCGCGCAAACCTTGGCGAATTTCTACGATCTTTGATTTGAGTCTTTTATAGTTTTCATTGTGCTGTTCTAAATCAGCCTTTGATGGTGTTCTTTCAAGCAACATGCTCGCCGGCGCCCTCCCTTGATCAATTTTTGATAACTTAACAACAGTCGACTTTGCAACCTCCTTTTCAGTACAGGCAAAAAAGGAAAAACAGGCAAAAACGAAGCTTGCCAAAAACACTTTAATCAACACAGCTTTATTCTTTAGTCGAATATGATGATGCTCTCACAACGAATTTTCTGGACAATTTGATATATCGAAAAGATCGTTCCTTTTTTATTAATAAAAACATGTGATAGAAAAGTACGAATCCATCGCCTACTACCAAACTTCCTTGCCTTCTTGTGGCTTTTGACGCTTTAATTTTTACATACTTTTTGCCCTGAATAAAGCTTGCCAATTATCAAATGGTGATGTCAATGATGGTGATGATCATGACCATG
>CALFBW010000124.1 GCA_937951415.1 uncultured Chitinophagales bacterium
ATCACTCCACAAACAACTGGGATCATCCGTCTACTACTGGACATCCAACGGAAAAGCCGAACTAGATTTTATCATCAACTACAAAGGAGAAATAATACCAATTGAAGTCAAATCAGGAATAAATACGAAAGCAAAAAGCCTCGCTATCTACACTCAAAAATACGATCCTAAGCTGCGAATTCGAATTTCCAATCTAAATCTAGACTTCACTGACAAGCTCCTAAATGTCCCACTATTCTATGCAGAGTCCCTCACTACTTTTATTGATACGGCATTGGGAGAATCCTAATAAGCCCCCACACTATTCATAAATGCCTCTATATAAAAGCGATCGGCTCGTACCTCCTGACCCTCACGGAACAAATAAGCCTTCCCTTCCTCGTCAATCATTGGAATGTGCGGATTTTTGGGCTGCTTCCATGATCGCGGCCACCAAGGCATATCGTGCATGATTTTGTTTTGAAATAAATGCCGAACCTTATCTGAATCCACACCTAGGGAAATTCCTGCAGCTTGTCCCCAAGGCAATTCCTGCATAAACTCGAAGGCCATAATTCCGTGCGATAAATTCCCGTAACGCACCTTCGAGAGGTCGATGTAACCATGCCTCGACTTATACGAGTTACTTTCATACACCCAGTTCCGCCCCTCGCCTCGCGTATCGGCATGCCACATGATGGTCGACCATCCCAAGCGCGCTTCGTCGAATCGATAACCGATAAAAACACTCGCTGTGCGAAACTTATCTGAGGCCTTTCCAATGAACACGTCGTTTTCATGGCTAATGACCCATCGGTCAATTTCAAACTCCAAAACGCCCGTCATCTGATCTGTACCAATTTTATTGAAATACCACCAAAAGCCGAATCCTGCCGTATAAGCTTTACCCGAAGAATTCCGAACGGGCGATAAAAACGAATTTCCTCCTTGGATGTCTTCTGGAAACCACTCCTCATCTCCTCCTAGAGCTCCACTCGCCCCTAATCCCAAGCGATACTCTCCGTGCGCAATCTTAGGCCCCAAATCTTTCCACGACCAATCCCAGCCCCAAAGGGCATTGAGCTGCCAGTGTTCTTGCTTATAGGAAGCCCCTAGAATGCATCCCAACTTTGCTCGCTCCGTTCCCAAGCGCCACGTCAATCCTGCGCGTAATTCTAGCGGCTCATCCAGCCCCTGCGAAACCGCCGAACCAGAAAAGCCAAAGAACACCACAAACAGAATAATCCATTTCACTACACGAAAATAGCTTTGTTTTTAACTAGACCAATCGAGGCGAGCAGGAATCCCACTTTCCCAATCTTCTCGAAGCAAACCATAACCAATGGTATCGAGCATTTCTCCCGTCTCCGTCCGCCAAGATTTCCGATAATGTGCTTCTTTTAAAAAGCCATTTACTAACAGCACTTTACGCATGGCCACATTGTCAATTCTGGTAGTTGCCTCTATTCGTGTTTTGTTCGGGTAGTTGTTAAAAACATGAGCAATCAACCAAGCTACTGCCAACTTTCCCAGTCCGCGATTTCGAGAAGCGCCCCGAATTTTCAAATCGAACAAAGGCGTTTCTGGATCGAATTTCCCTTTACCTAAATCAAACAAACGCAAAAGACCAACAAACGCTCCCAAATCATCTTTCAATAAAAAGGTCTCCACGCCTTCCCGCAAATAAAAGTTCCGCTCAAATTGCTGCTGGCAGTTTTCCACACGCATTTTTGTCTTGGTATAAAAATCCCAAGATGAATGGAGCAAAATATTTTCGATCTCCGGACGATGTTCAATCCTCGCTAACACAAATTCAATGTTCATACGCCTACGCATTTATCGCAATAAAAATACGGAGGTCAATAAAAGGACAGAAACCCCTTTGATTTGTCAAAAGCGCGCACAAGCTAGAATTAGCCTGCTGAATCATCTACCTTTGGTCATCCTATGGATTTGTATGCCTTGCTAGAACTATACGGTGTTGATCCCCGTGTAAGAAATTTGACAGATATAGTTGACGACCCAAGCGCTCCGAAGCTACATTTAACGGGATTGGTAGGTTCACAAGCCGCTATTGTAGCAGCTGCAAGCTATCAATTGCGCCCTGGTCCACGTTTATTTATTCTTGAATCTAAGGAAAAAGCTGCCTATTTCCTCAATGACCTGCAGGGTATTTTAGGCAAAAAGGACATTCTCTTCTTTTCAGATTCCTTCAAAAAACCCGGTGAAATTGCGGAGCTTAATAAGAGTAACATCTTAATGCGGGCAGAGACCATGAGTAAGCTCATTAACAGTTCCACCACTGGAGAAATTCTAGTGACTTACCCTGAAGCGCTCTTTGAAAAAGTAGTAGATACAAGAACCCTCGAAAAAAGCACGATCCGTATTAAAACTGAGGAAGTTTTAGATGTGGAGTTTCTCACCGAGATTTTGAGCGAATACGGCTTCGAATATTCGGACCCCGTTTATGAACCTGGGCAATACGCCATCCGCGGAGGAATCGTTGACATCTATTCGTACGGAAATGATTTGCCGTATCGAGTCGAACTGTTCGGAGACGAGGTGGAATCTATTCGTGTATTTGATCCGCTCACACAAAACTCTCAGAAAAAACTTTCGAAGGTTACCATTGTCCCAAACATTCAAACACACTTCGAGTCGAGTGAAAAAGCAGGACTAATAAATATGCTTCCCGATAAAACCGTAATCTGGTTGAAAGACTGGGAGGCGCTCGAAGCTAAGGTTGATGCCTGCTACGAGAAAGCCCTAAAAGTCATCGAAGAGATTGGCGATTTAAAAACGCCAGATGAAGAATCCATGTTCGGTGAGGATCCTGCAGCTTCCTTCGAGAGTTCTAAGGAAATAAAAAAACAACTCAAAGAAAACCGACTGATCGAATTTGGCAACAACTCCTTATTCGATGGAGAAATATTGCACTTTTTAGCAAAGCCACAACCTGCTTTTAATAAGCAATTTGAAATGCTGATCCGAGATTTCAAAATAAAACAAAAGGAAGGTTTTAGTAATTTCATTTTCACCGATCAAGCACGACAAATTCTCCGCTTCGAAAATATTTTCGAAGACATGGGAGTCGATGTCAAATACTCCGCCATCAAGCAATCCCTACAAGAAGGTTTTGTCGATATGGATTTGCAATTGGCCTGCTACACTGATCATCAAATTTTTGATCGCTATCATAAGTACAAAATAAAACAGTCCTTTTCGAAGCGACATGCCCTCAGTATTAAAATGCTCCGAGAACTCCGAAAGGGAGATTATGTTACACATATCGATCATGGAGTTGGCGTCTTCTCTGGTTTGCAAAAACTAGAAATAAATGGCAAAACACAGGAGGCCGTCCGATTAAAATACAAAGACAACGACTTGCTGTATGTTGGAATTCACAGCTTACACAAAATATCAAAATACATTGGCAAGGAAGGCCGCGCTCCCAAGATAAACAAGCTGGGTTCAAGCAGCTGGGCGACCATGAAGAGCAAAACCAAGAAGAAAATCAAGGACATTGCTCGAGATCTAATTGTTCTTTATTCAGAACGTCGTGCCACCAAAGGATTCCAATTTTCGCCCGATACTTTTTTACAGTCAGAATTAGAAGCTTCTTTTATTTACGAAGACACACCAGACC
>CALFBW010000125.1 GCA_937951415.1 uncultured Chitinophagales bacterium
ATGATTAATGATCTTCATTCAAAACAATTCCACAAACCCCAAATGACAGGCACCTCTATCTTTCTGCGCATTATTATTACCATTTAGTAATACTAATTCCTCTTCTGCTTGATATCTATTAACAAAACAAGGTTATTTCAAGGTTCAATAAAAGACAACAAAGAACAAGATAGAAAACCTAATTGATTAACTCGAAGAGCAGGTGGACGTCTGGGTCGATGATGATTCTTTCGATTTTGTCTGTGATGTCGGTTTCGATGAATTGCTTGGATTCACTTATTGAATGTGTTCCGAGCTCAATTATGCTTCCATCTTTTAATACTGCTTCTAGTTCTACTTCAAAGTTGAAGGGTTTTTCTTGGGTTTGAATTAATTCGATTAAGGTTTTCCCCTTAATGTTCTTTACTTCTGTTTTTAGTTGTGGATGTCCTGCGCGGTATAGCCATTGCTGGAAAAAGGCATTTAAGTCTTCTCCGCTTGCTTCTTCCATCACGGCTTGAAATTCTTCTGATAGGGCTACGGAGTCGCGAAATTTATTGTAGTAATTTGTTATTCCTTGGAAGAACTTTTCATCGCCAATTTTTCGTCGGAGCATGTGTAAAATCCAAGCGCCTTTTTCGTAGGAATTATCATTTAATAAATCCATTAAAGAGCTTACGCCAGCATAAACTACTGGCCATTGTTGTCGCTTGTAAAATTCCACTACTTGGCGACGCTCGTCTAGCATGCGTTCTTGACGCTTTTCTTCTCCGTACTTTTCTTCAATATATACATCGGCGAAGTAGGTGGCAAAGCCCTCGCTGAGCCAAATGTGGTGCCATTGTTTTTCTGTCGCTGAATTTCCGAACCACTGGTGCGCAATTTCATGGGCTAGCAAATCTTCGTGAGCACGTTCGCCTGTTACTGAACCTTCGAAGTAGAAAATATTACCTGCATTTTCCATTCCTCCGAATCGCGTTTTTGATTGGACGTTTGCCAATTTCTCGTAAGGATATTCTCCTATTTTATTAATAAACCAATCCAGCACTTCGACTGCTTGTTCGTAATCGTGAAAACCCTTTTCTCGGTTTTGTGGATACACCCAAGAACTTACCTGCGTGCAGCCCAAATGACCCGCCGTTTGAATGGCGAACCTTCCTACACCGATCACCATCACCTTTGGAGACATGTCGATCTCTGTTCCGTAATGGGTGAGTCTTTTATTATCTTCTAAATCTGTCTGTTCTTTTAATAAACCTGTGGCCACTACTTGATAATGCGAAGGTGCTGTTACCAAAAATTCCACACTTGCTTTTTCAGATGGATGATCAACGCAAGCCAACCAATTGTGTGCACGGTTCGGCCAATTGTCTCCAAAGAAAGTTCGGTCCCCAAATTTATTTTCAGAAATAACCAATCCGTCTTTCGGAATTCCCTGGTATTCGATAACGACTTGATGCTTTTCTTTCAGTGAAAAATCCTTTATATCAATTGTTATCTGATCTCCTTCGTGATAGAATTCTACCGGCTGCCCTTTGGACTTAATCGAGTTAACGGTCATTCCCCGTTCACCTTCTTCCTTAACCAAATCAATGACTAATTCCTCTTGCGCTTTGAGCAATTGAAAATCAATCGTGGTTTCACCTTTGATTAAATTGTCTTGATCAGAAAGCTCTAATTCGAAACGATAATGTAAAATATCGATGTCCCAATTACGGGGATAGCCATCTTCTTGCGCAAATGTGTTACTTATACTGGCTATGAGTGTAAGTAATAAAAGCAGGGAAAATTTATTTATCATTTATTTATTAGCTTGTTAATATTCCTGTCAAAGCTTCTAAAGATGGACCACTGATGCAAACCACTGAGGGCTTGGGTACCGAGGTTCCTCCTTCTGGCCAATGGCTGGTTAACTCGTCCATAGAAGGAGAGTTTTCTCCTGGGTGTTGCACTGATAAAAACAAGGTTTTTCCATCGGGTGAAAAATACGGCCCTGTTAATTCCGCGTCAATTGGTGCGCTTGCTACTTGAAAAACTTTACCCGCATCTTTTCCGTGGCGTGGAATTACGTACAAGCCATTGTTCCCGAAACCTGCATAATTTTCTGTACCGATTTCCGAACCGGAAATATCGGAAGTAATCCACAAATTCCCTGCAGGATCAAATGCCATATTATCAGGGCAGCAGAAACCCGTCTCTACTCCACCAGCGTAATATGTCTCAGCAGTAAATTCTAGGGCATCGTGCTTTCCATCTTTCTCTACGAGCTTCAAAATGGAACCCATGTAATTTCCTTTCGGTTTGTTGTTGGTCAGCGAAACCAAAACCGAACCATCAAAAGGATCAATTTCGATATCTTCTGGACGATCTAATAACGAACCTCCTACCAATTTCGAAGCTTCGCGCAAACGAATCAAAACTTCCGTTTGACTTTTGAATTTTTCATTCAACACCGCTTGTGATTCCCAATCTAGGGACTCCCATTTTCCTTTTTCAAGATTGGCAACGTACAAAGTTCCCTCTGTAAGCGACTTGGGTTTAGAACCGACGAATTTGTAGAAACACTCATCGTTGGCATCGTCTCCCGTATACACCACAAGTCTTCCATCGGAAAGTTCTTTCATGGTCGCACACTCATGTGCACAGCGGCCTAAGCCTACGTGCTTTTGCGCTTTACCGGTTTTCGGATCTACCTCGACGACCCAGCCATAATGCTCGGTAGGGTAATCGATGAAGCGCTCCCAACCGTAATAGCCTGGAGTTTTAACACCTTCAGGAACGCCAGTCGAGAAATCACGCTCTCCATAATACATGTCGTAATTCTCCTCACAAGTGAGAATTGTACCCCAAGGCGTTACACCTCCCGAACAATTAGACATCGTGCCAATGGCAGTCTTTGAGCCCATAATTTCCTCGGGCCAATTGAATGGAATTTCTGTTTTTGCAGTGAGGCGGCGATTGTATTTATCGTTCGGAATCAAGTTCCATTTCCCCTCTTTGTTCTTTTTTATTCGAATAATACTCCCTCCAACGGTAAGCATATCCTTTTCGATTTGTTCTAGGGTGATTGGCGCATCTGCCGTTTGTCCAGAAGTAAACATGGGATGATGATATTCATGGTTTACCCACAAGAGTCCATCATCAGCTGCTTTATTTAAAGGAATAAATGCAGTAAAGTCGTTATTAAAACCAAACTCCTCATCCGCATTGATTTTGTCTCCCCAGCTTATAAGGACATCGTAGTTGAAGCCATCGGCCAACAAAAGATCGTCTTTGATGATGGGCTCCATATTGGCAAAAGGCACCGCAAACTCCTTCACCTTTTCAGGCGATTTACAGCCCAATATAAATCCTGGGGCCAGGCCATAAGCCAAAACTCCTCCTCCTAAAAATTCTATAAATGATCTTCTCTTCATTGCTATAAATTCTTAACGCTTTACTGGACCAAAAATGCCTACTATTCAGCAAGTGATCGCGCCAGCAATATTATTTATTTCTTAATACTGCTATAAAACGCATCATAAGACAAACTGTTCTTTGTCCAAGGCAATATCTACTTCCTTTATCTTTTAAGTTGATTGCGCGAGTGCTTTACGAATCGCCATCATGGAACCGAGGTGCAAAGCTTCGTGCGCGGTGTTAAACTTGAGCGCTTCAGAAACATCGGAAAGTTCAATTCCGTAACTGGTTGGGTACTGCTTAAAATTCTGAAAAAGACCTTCATTCCAATCTTCTTCCAATTGCACGATGGTATTGAATGCCTCTTCTTTCCAATACTCGATTTCTTCCTTCGTGGATACTCCTTCGGGCTTGGAACCTTTTCGGTAAGCATCGACAAAGTCCTTTTCCATTTTTACATCTACCCCAGACAAACCATACACCAACAACTGCATGGTGACGATCGAGTGTGCAAAATTCCAAATTAAGTTATTGGAAAAGCCTGTAGGGACTCGACTGATATCTTCCTGCGAATGGGCATTTAAAATTGCCAATTGATTTTCTCTGGTTTTTCGAATGATTTCCAAAGAAAACTCATCAATTTCTGTCATTTTTATTTATTACAAATGATTAAAAATAAATAACCAATAAAAAATTGTGCTTTTATTTATTAGCTAAGAATTCCTTGAACCACAAACCCGTATCTTTTATGGTTCTTTTTTGGGTTTCAAAATCAATGTGAATCAATCCGAAACGAGGATGGTAGCCTTCTGCCCATTCGAAATTATCCATTAAAGTCCAGCAAAAATATCCCGTAATATTTACGCCTTCTTTTTTTGCTCGTAAAACATTGGATAAATAGTCTTTGTAAAATTGCGTCCGTCTAGGATCGTGCACTCTTCCATTTTCTAATTTATCTGGAAAAGCAGCACCATTTTCAGTGACAATAATATTCTTAAGTCCGTATTTATTAAATTGCTTTAAGACTTTGTATAAACCTTCTGGAGAAACTTCCCAGCCCATATCCGTCAACTCACTTTTATCGAGCCACTTTGTTGGTTGTACTTGGTTTGCCCAAATCAATGGCGGGAAAAGAGATTTTTTCGCCTTAATTCTGAAATAGTTTTGTAAGCCAATAAAATCAAAATCGAAGGTCAATTTCTCAGCATCACCGGGCTGCATTTGTTTTTCTACGTTCTTTAAAGACTTCCATCCATCGGTTGGATAACCCATACCTAATAAAGGCTCAATAAATAAGCGATTAAGAATGGCATCCAATCGTTTAACAGCTTTGTCATCTTTTCCCGGTCTCCAAGGTTCAATGTGCGAACAGGAGAAGGTCGTTCCGATGAAGGCATCTTTTACGTTTCTCCGCGTAATGCGCCCGCCTTCTGCTTGACACATACAAACGTGATGTGTGGCTTTATAGAATTTCTTCAAGCTTTTGTGTCCAGGGGCGTGGAGTCCCATTAAATAACCCAATCCAACAAAAGCAGTGGGCTCATTAAAGATCATCCAGTTTTTCACCTTTCCACCAAACTCCTTGGTACAGATGTCGACGTAATTCGAAAACCAATCAATGACTTCTCGATTTGCCCAGCCACCTTTATCTTCTAAAGCTTGCGGCAAGTCCCAATGATAAAGGGTGATCCAAGGCTCTACTCCAATTTCCAAACATTTGTCGATCACTTTATGATAATGATCAATTCCAGCTTGATTTACTTTTCCGTTCCCATCTGGAAGGATTCGCGACCAGGATATGGAAAATCGGTTGACTTGAAAGTTCATTTCCTTCAGCAGTGCGATGTCTTCAGGATATCGATTGTAGTGGTCGCAAGCTACATCGCCATTCGTTTTATCGAGGATTTTTCCTTTTTTGTGAGAGAAGGTATCCCATACCGATGGTCCTTTGCCATCTGCATCGTGTGCGCCTTCAATTTGATAGGCTGCTGTAGCCGTTCCCCACTTAAAATCTTTACCAAAATCGGAAGCCTTTAGTTCGGCTGGTGAAGCGGCTGCGAATGCCAAGGGAGAGATCATTGTTCCAGCTGCTCCAAGGGCAGCTAGTTGGTTAAATTTCCGTCTTTTCATCGGGGTTTAAGATACGAGTTTTTTACGAAGGGGCGTATGCGATACGCCCTTGCTGGTGGGATGGGGCGGAGGGCCATACGCGACCATGAGCATGACAAGGGGCGTATGCGATACGCCCTTGCGGGTGGGATGGGGCGGAGGGTCATACGCGACCATGAGCATGACAAGGGGCGTATGCGACCTTGAGGGTCAGTCTGGGCGTATGCG
>CALFBW010000126.1 GCA_937951415.1 uncultured Chitinophagales bacterium
GGCGGACGATTATCGGGCTTGATGGAGCTGGGAGAAACGGTGACTTGGCGGGCAAAGCATTTGGGTTTTGTCCAAGAACTCACCAGTATTATCACCGCCTCAGAACCACCCTATTTGTTTGAGGATCAATTAGAAAAAGGCATCTTTCAATCATTTACGCACCAGCATTTATTAGAACAAAAGACGGATCATGTTTCGATGATTGACCTTTTCGAATACCGTTCTCCTTTGGGTATCTTGGGAAGGATCGCAGATGTCCTGATCGTGGAAAGACACATGCGAAACTATTTGCAAGAGCGCAATAGTTTCATAAAGAATTTTGCCGAAACCGACCGTTGGAAGTCTTTGCCAGGGATGGTAAAAGACTAGCACGAATATTTATCACTAATTCATAATAAACAAGTATGAAAAACTACCTAGAAAGTGCGCTTGCTCAATTTCGTTACTACAAAATGTTGGGCGATAAATCTATGGCTCAATTGGAGGACGAAGCCTTGTTTTGGTCGGCGGGAGAAGAGGGAAATTCTATTGCAGTGATTGTCAAACACCTGTGGGGAAAAATGCTTTCTCGTTGGACCGATTTTCTCACTAGTGATGGAGAAAAGGAATGGCGCAACCGAGAAGGAGAGTTTGAAGCAGACATCAAAGATCGAGCGGAATTGCTCGAGAAATGGGAAGCCGGCTGGGCTTGTCTTTTTGCCGCCATCGATTCGGTAGAAGCATCCAATTACGACCAAGTAATTTACATTCGAAATCAAGGACATACGATCACGGAGGCGATGAACCGACAGCTTTGTCATTATGCGTATCATGTAGGGCAAATGGTGTTTTTGGCGAAAATGCAGAAGGGCGATGCTTGGGAGTCTTTGTCGATTCCGCGAGGAGGCTCGAAAGCATATAATGCCGAGAAGTTTGCGCAAGAGAAAAAGAAGGCGCATTTCACGGCAGAATACCTTGAGAAAGATCAGGACCAAGAGAAATAGCGCATTCCTTTGGCTACAAGGGAAGCTTTGCCCATTCCTAAGGATGAAATAGATAAATTTGAGCATTGCTAAATAAGACTGCTTTGTTTCGATCCATCCTTGCTTGTGCTAGCTTGCTGCTCTTGACCATTTTCTCTTGTGGAGAGAAGGAACCAGAGACGGCTGCTGATTTTTTGAAGATTTTTCAGGCGGAAAATCCCAATTACCTGCCAGAGGAATTTCAGAACAAGATCAAGTCGGTCGGGTTTCTCATTAAGATTAGCGGACAAGATCCGGAGCAAATTCGTTCCGATGCAGCTGCGATTTATGAAGCTCGAAAAGGGCAGCCGTTGTGGCAGTTTTTGGAGAGTGATTCGGTAAGGCAAGAACTGCCGCAATTGATTGAACAATTGTACGCGGCCGACAAGCATGGATTGAAGGCGAGCTACTACAATACCAGCACGGTTGATACGCTGTATCGACAAATTTATCAGCAAAAAAAATGGAAAGGACAAGAGGCTTTAGGCTATAAAATGGAACTGGATTTGTTGGCAACTTCTGCGGCGATTTCTATGATGCACGATTTGAGTGCTGGACGCTATGAATCGAAATGGGACATGCAAAATGCCCAATTCAATGTAGCGGACTTGGTTTTGGCTGGGCACGAAGATGTATCTAAGATGCTGCTCTCTGCCGCTCCCCCATTGAAGGCTTATGAGCGTATGCTCGAAAAGATTGAAACTTATGAAGCAGTGGCAGCCGAGGGAGGCTTTCCGAAAGTTACAGCCGTTTCGAAGGGGAAATCAGGAGCAGCCGTAAAGGCATTAACGAAGCGCTTGGCCTTGGCGGGTGATTTGGAAACGGAGCGCGAAAAATTTGACGAGAAAGTAGAAGAAGCAGTCATTCAATTTCAGCAGCGACACGGATTCCCTGGTTCAGGGAAGATCGACAAAAAGACCTTGACAGCGCTCAATCGACCCGTGGAAGATTTGCTCAATCAAATGTATTTGAGTTTGGAACGCTATCGCTGGCTGCCCGATTCTTTGGGTGCTCGATACATTTGGGTAAATATTCCGGAGTATCAAATTCAAATCCGTGAAGGTGACGACACAAAAATGAAAATGAAAGCAGTAGTGGGTGAAAAAATTACGCCCACTCCTGTCTTTGCGGAAGACATGACACACATCGTATTCTCCCCTGCTTGGAATATTCCTTGGAGTATTGTTCGAGATGAAGTTTTTGCTTATGCTGGTTATGGCGATTTTCCGAGTGTTTTAATTATTGCCAATGTGGAAGTAATAAAAGGTGGAAAGAAATTAGACCCGTATAAGGTAGATTGGAAATCAATTATTGGAAATAAAAAAGAAATGCTGAAATACCGTTTTCGACAAAAGCCGGGAACGAAAAATAGTCTAGGAGCAGTGAAATTTATTTTCCAAAATAAATATGCGGTCTATTTGCACGATACGCCTGCAAAGAAATATTTCAAAGAAGAATATCGTGCTTTGAGTGCAGGTTGTATTCGAGTGGAACAACCCGTAGATTTTTCGGAATATTTATTACAAGATAAAGAAGGTTGGGATGCTGATCGTATAAAGCGAAACATGGGTGGAAGTTCCGAGCGTCGCGTCAACTTAAATAAGAAGGTTCCGGTATATCTCGTTTACTTTACTTCTTGGGTAGATGACTCAGGGAAGCTTCAATTTAGAGACGACATTTATAAGCACGATAAAAAGCAAAAAGACTTAGCGAAGGACATGCAAAGCGGTCGGGCAATTGCTGCAAATTAATGCTGGAAAAGCTAGGCGTGCTCGAACTTTGACTGGTATTCTTCGTTCAGCTTTTGGTGCTAGGAATCAAGGCAGCCTTTAGTAGAAATAAATAAAACAATTTTATGGAAGTCGCGATTGTTGGCGGTGGTTTGGTGGGGTCTCTTTTATCCATTTATTTGGCAAAAAAGGACTTTAAGGTTAGCGTTTATGAACGTCGTCCTGATGCGCGAAAAATTGACGAAGTCGGCGGCCGTTCCATTAACTTGGCTCTGAGTAATCGCGGTTGGAAAGCGCTAGAAAAAGTAGGCATGGCAGAACCTGTCAAAGCCTTGTCATTGCCCATGACCGGACGAATGATTCACGGCTTGGATGGCAGCAAAACGTACCAGGCTTATGGCAAGGAAGGCCAAGCCATTTATTCGGTTTCTCGCGAGGGTTTAAATAAATTATTGGACGAGCATTCCACAGCTATGCCCAATGTAGATTATCACTACGAAACTCAATGCAACAGTGCCGATCGACGGACGGGTCGTTTAGATTTGGAAGATGTAAAAACGGGCGAGTGTTTTAGTAAAAATCCCGATGTTATTTTCGGAACCGATGGGGCTTTCTCGAAAGTTCGCAGTTTTCTAATGCGCAGAAAACGCTTCAATTATCAGCAAGACTTTTTAGATCACGCCTACAAAGAATTGAGTATTCCTGCTGGACCAAATGGGGAATGGCAATTGGAAAATAATGCTTTGCACATTTGGCCTCGAAACAGTTTTATGTTGATTGCCTTACCGAACTTGGATGGCAGTTTTACTTGTACTTTGTTTTTGGCTTTTGAGGGTGAGGAGTCTTTCGAAAACTTGCAAACGGAAGCACAAGTACGCGAATTCTTTGATCGTGAATTTTCATCGGCGGCAGCGCTCATGCCAAATTTGATGGAAGAATTTTTTGGAAACCCGACGGATGCTTTGGTAACGATTCGTTGTTTTCCTTGGGCTTATAATGACCAATTTTTATTGATGGGTGACGCTTCGCATGCAATCGTTCCTTTTTATGGACAAGGCATGAACAGCGGTTTTGAAGATTGCAGTGTTTTTGAAGATGTGCTAGCAGCGGAAATGGGAAAAGACGAGGCAAAGCTCAATTGGGGAAAGGTGTTTAAAGATTTTGAAAACTTGCGAAAACCAGATGCCGATGCGATCGCCGATTTGGCCTTGCGCAATTTCATTGAGATGCGTGATTCGGTGGCTGATCCGAAGTTTCTCATCCGAAAGCAACTGGAGAAAAAGCTCATGGCCGCTTATCCCGACGATTTTATTGCTGCTTATTCACTGGTCACTTTTACTGAAGAAGTACGCTATTCAGAAGCACTTCGTCGGGCGGATATTCAGAACCAACTTTTTGAAGAACTCATGGAGCGAGCAGATTTTGTTGCGAAATGGGAGGAGGATCAGTTTGAAAGTGAGTTGTCTTCCATTCTAGAGCGGTACAAGGCACTCTTATTAAGGCCCAAGGAATCGAAGTTCCTGGCTGGATAGCGCTACTATTTATTTATTGAAACAACCATTCACTTGGCATTTTCATCTTGAAAGTGTCCTTGGATGGATTTTTTTGTCATATAAATGGCGAATCTGGGCGTCTTTCCTCCTAGCTTTTAAACCTTAGGGGGTAATAAAGATGTCAGCTATTAGGCGTGATCTATCAAATAGTGATAATTTTGTAGCCAATTTGAAAAAACTACTAAAAAATAATAGAATGAGAATTTTACAAAAAAACATGTCAATGTGGATGTTCGCTATTTTGGCGACATTGATGATTGGCTTCTCTGCTTGTACAGAGAATGATTGCGTCGAAGATTGTGGAGAGCATGGAACTTGTGGCGAGTTTGGAGTTTGTGATTGCGAGCCAGGTTATTTTGGACCATTATGCGACATTTATGTCCCATGTGAATTGGACTCGACTTTATGTGGAGAGAATCGAATTTGTGATCCATCGACTGTTACTGCAGATTCAGGTGATACTGGATGTATTTGTGCAGAAGGTTGGTATGGTGACAACTGTGACAGCCAAGATCCATGTACTGATGCAGAATGTATTGACAATGCAGAGTGTATTGACGGTTTGTGTGAGTGTATATTAGGATTTGAAGGTGATACTTGTCAAATCCAGTGGACTACTAGCGTGCTAGGGAGTTGGGCACAAAATGATACATGTAATGTAGTTGATAATAATGGTATGGTAATTCCTGGTGAGACTATTGGTTTTCTGAGCGATGTTATAATTTCTCAAGGAGATACACCAACGACTTTTGCTATTGACAACTTCGGTGGTTTTCTTGGCCCTAATTCGGGTTTTCCACTTGTGGCTGAAATGATAAGCGCGAGTTCGTGGAAGATTGAACCACAACAACTTGGACCGGACTTCTTCATTGAAGGGACAACTCAAGGCAGTTACACTATCTTAGAATTTACTGGCGAAGAAAGTATGGCTATAACATATACGGCCAATGGTCAGTCTTGTGTAACTCAGTTTAGTCGCTAGCTTTAGAATACTGAAAAGACTTTGATTGAGAAGGCCATTTCCGTTTTGGGAATGGCCTTTTTGTTTTCTTGAACTAACTTGTTTTGTGATTGGATCCGTAATTCTTTGATTACGTCCTTATGTACTGATGAAATAAGTGATAGACTTGACTTGCTCCTAAAGTAAGTTGGTACTTCAGTAATAGTGCGAGCAAAGAGAATCAAATAGTTTTCTGGAAAAGGAAGTTGGAGCTCAGTTTGAGTTGTTATGCTGGTATAAGTGAAAAGAGCCTCCTGCAGCTATAAAAGTGCAGGAGGCTCTTCGCTTTATTGCATTATCATAATGTCCAAAATCAACTCAAGATCTATGGACGCTTTGTCCCGACTCTATTCGAAGGATTCTTTTTAGGGGCATTTTTAATAGCTTCTCTTGTACCAGCCCTATTCGAAGGATTGTTAGAACTTGGTTGAGCAGTCTCTTCCACTTTTTTGGGAGGAGTTGTTGTTACTTTAGGCTTAGAGCTATTGCCACTGCTTTTTGGTCTTGGTGCTAAGCTGTTCTTTTGCTGCTTCATAGAAACATCATGCGCTTTCAAGATAGAGTCTATCTTAGCTTCATACATTTCAGAAACCTCCGTTTTAGCTGCTTCTACTTCTTGGTCTACCCGCGATTGG
>CALFBW010000127.1 GCA_937951415.1 uncultured Chitinophagales bacterium
GACGACCGATCATTTAACAAGTCGTCCGTTTTGCTTTAATGGAATGATTGACCCTGCCGATTCTTTGTACCTCAGTTTTTATTATCAAGCGAAGGGCTTGGGCGATTTTCCTAATCCTTCGGGTTCTGGAAACGGTCCTGATTCACTCATCGTTGAATTCAAAGACAGCGAAGAGGGCTGGCATGAAGTATGGGCGACCGATGCAGCGACTCCTCCCACCGAGAAGTTTGACTTAGTAAAAATTCCCGTTTTAGACTTTCCAGAATTTACCAGCACACAGACCTTTTTCGATGATGGATTTCAATTCCGCTTCAGAGCGGTTGGTGCACAAAATGGTTTGTTAGATCCGTGGCATTTGGATTTTGTGAATTTGGATACAGGCGTAGAAATTACTGATACAGCCTTACGTGACATGAATTTTGTCGAGCCTGTTCGTTCGATGTTGAAGAATTATGAAGCCATGCCTTGGAAACAATTTTATGAATATCGCGACGATGAATTAGTTGATTCGCTTTACTTTTTAATACAAAATACCAATTCGACGGCCAAGCAAGTGACGGAAGCAGATGCCGAGATTTTTGAGATTTGTGATTCTATTGTCATGCAGAATTTCAACAGTGTGGAAACGAATATTACGCACTTTGCGGCTGTAGTTCCCGCTTATGGAGATTATGATGTTCAGCGGCCAACAGAATTAGATTGGACTTTACTAGAATCGAAAGATCGAGCTATCCTTCAACTCACGCAATCTTTACAAGCGGGAGATAATCAAACGAATTTCTCGGTGAATGACACCATTTCTCGATTCCAAGTATTCGATAATTTCTACGCTTACGATGATGGTTCTGCTGAGCGCGCTTGGGGGGTATTTGGTAGTGGAGCAGAAGTGGCTTTGCAATTTGTATTGAATGAGCCAGACATGCTGCAAGGAGTACAGCTCTATTTTACACATGTAATAAATGACGTTTCTGGAAACGATTTCTCCATCAAAGCATGGGCAGATTTGGATTTTGAAGACTTACAAGGTGTGTATGATTCCGTAATTGCTGTGCGACCAAACCAGTTCCCTTTGTATACGGGAGAGACCGCAGGATTTACTACCTATATTTTCGAAGAACCTGTTGCGGTGGCTGACACGTTTTATGTGGGCTACGAACAAGGCTTGCCACAAATTTTGAACATTGGTCAAGATCTTAACCATGATTCTTCTTCGAAATTATGGGTAAATACCAACGGCTTATGGATTCCGACCATCTATGAAGGGGCAGTGATGATCCGTCCAATTTTGAGTGGTGGTTACGTGGAACCAACCGGTATCGAAACCGTCGAACAAGAACATTTACAGCTCTTCCCAAATCCTACTTCGGATGTTCTGCATTTAAATTTAGAAGGATTATCTACGAATGACCTTCAACTAGTTGTTCGAGACCTCACTGGAAAAACGATGCTACAAAGCGACAGTTGGACGCCTAGTATTTCCGTAGAAGCATTTCCTTCGGGAATGTATTTAATTGAATTATTGGATAGCAAAGGAAAGCAAGTCGAAGTACAGCGATTTATTCGAGAGTAGAATTGGATCAGAAGATACAATAATAGCGACTCGGCTTCTCCAAGGGTTTACTGTAATAAACCCTTTTGGTAAAAAGTGTGCTCCCATATTCAGAGATATTTTTATTTTTAAGCACGACCTAGATGTTATCGCAGTAGCCAAGATTTGCTTTAGCTGCTAGGAGTATTTGATTTTAACGAAGGAGAATAAATACAAGGGATTCGATAACCCTCTTATAGTAGAAGAAACATTAAAAGGAACTTGGAAAACCGTTCCTGTTGCGTGAACTTTTCTCAAGTTTGCTAGAATCTTCATTTATTACAAATAAAAGACTCAAGAAGTTATTAGTGGGATGGGCAAAGGATACAAGTTCCTCCGCAAAGCGTATTTTTGAAGAGCAGACCAGTCGAAAAAATACGTGCCGAATTTCATAGCATCCAAGCGTTTTCTCCTTTGCTCCATAATGATAGTGGTGGCTTGCTTGGTGGTATGCACACCAGAGAAAAAGGCGGTGGAAGGAGAGGAGATCGCCTACGAACTTGAATTTCACAACTGGGCAGATTCTACAGAATTTGTGGGAGCAGAAACTTGTAAATCTTGCCACGCGGAGATTTACGAGACTTTCATGCAAACGGGAATGGGGGAGTCGTGGTACCACGCCACTCCCGAGAAGAGTGCGGCAAGCTACGGAAAACATGCTGTGGTACACGACACGCTTCGAAATTTTTCCTACTTCCCTTACTGGAAAGGAGATTCCCTTTTTATTAGCGAATTCCGACTAAAAGAAGGAGATACGGTGGACTTTCGTTCTTTACCAATACAGTACATTGTAGGATCGGGACAGCACACCAACTCGCATATTATTGATGTCAATGGTTACTTGCGACAAGCGCCCATCACTTTCTATACGCAAAAGGGAATTTGGGATTTAGCGCCTGGTTTCGATTCGGGATTGAGTGAGCGTGTTAATCGAATTGTAGGATTGGAATGCATGAGCTGCCACAATAATTTGCCCGGTTTTGATCAAGAATCGGAGAATCGTTTTACTTCGGTTCCCATGGGCATTCAGTGTGAGCGTTGCCATGGACCAGGAGAGGTACATGTGACACGGAAGCTGAATGGCGAACGGGTAGATACCTCTTTGGGACCCGATTTTTCAATTGTCAATCCTAGGCGCCTTTCAAAAGAACTGCAAATGAGTATTTGTCGGCGTTGTCATGCACAAGGAGTAGCGATCCTCGCAGAGGATAAGACTTTTGCCGACTTCAAACCGGGGCGACATTTGTCTGAAGTGATGGATGTTTTTCTTCCTAGGTACGATGGAGCGCAAACGCAATTTATCATGGCTTCTCACGCCGACAGAACAGCCATGAGCAAATGTTATACGATGTCTGACATGACTTGCATTACTTGTCACAATCCGCACATAAGCGTGAAGCAAACGCCGCAGGCGGTTTTTGATCAGGCCTGTATTGATTGCCATTCTACACAGGAACAGTCACTTTGTAGTATGGACTTGGTAAGCAGGGAGCAAGAAAATGGGAACAATTGTAGCGGCTGTCACATGCCGGAATCTCCTAGTATTGATATTCCACACGTAACGGTTCATGATCATTTTATCCGCAAACCCATTAGCGAAGAGGAACGCAATAAAGTGGAGCAATTTGTGGGTTTAAAATGTATTTCCAGCGAGGCGGCGGTTTATCCTTTAACCCGCGCAAAGGCTTTCTTGAAATATCATGAGTCTTTTCAATCGGATGCTTACTTGTTAGATTCTGCGAAGATTTATTTAGATAGGATTAACGACTTAGAGTTAAAGGCAGAAGCCTTGATTCAGTATTACTTCCTAGAAGATCAGTTGGCAAAAATTCGTGACTTAAGTGGGAAATTTTCAGAAAGCGCAATAAAAGAGGCTTGGACCTTTTATCGAATGGGAGAGGCTTTTTATCAAAATGGCGACATGGGAACAGCGGGAAATTACTTCGATCTGGCATTAGAACTGAAGCCCAAGAACTTAGATTTTGGAAATAAAAAAGCATCGGTATTTATGGCAAAAGGAAACTTGAAAGAAGCCGAAGCTTTGTTTTTGTCAATAATAAAAGAAGATCCTTGGCATTTTGCAGCCTTAAGCAATCTTGGATTTTTGAAAATGCAAAAAGGGGATATAAAAGGGAGTGAGGAGTACCTCAACCGTGCTCTTGCAGTTCAACCTGATTATGTTCCAGGCCTAATGAATAAGCTGGCTTGGCTCATGGGAATGAAGCAAAAGGAAAAAGCCACGGCATTAGTGGAGCAGGTTTTAGCTTTAGAACCTAATAACGATAAAGCAAGGAAGCTAAAAGCTCTGCTTGCTGAATAGAGTCCTGTGAATTACGCTTGAAATTCCTTAAATTCATATATTGCTCATTGACCGCTCTTTGCCTATGTTATTTATCGCTTCTGTTTTGGGACTCATCAAAAGATTGGGTTTTCTGTACCGAATCATTGGTGTGGTGATTTGTTTTGTCTTTTTTGGTTCGAATTTGAAGGACTTGATGTTTACCGCTAGCAGCGATGTGCAAGAGCTTACGATGGAGGCTTTGTCTAAGATGTCTAGCTCGGAAGTACCTAGATATATGCGGATTACCGATGCTTCTATTTTCGATGGAACTTATGTTTCTACGGAGGATGAAGATGGAAATGTCCAATATGCTACTTATCCTGTTTATGCGCCCTCGCAATTATTGGGAAAACCAGATGTGAAGCCTTGGGAACTAGCTGTTAATGTTGTAGTTAAGGACAAGAAGTTCGACTTAAACTCTATGCAAGCGGTAATGACTATTGATGGTTTCTACGATGGAAGTTCGTTTACAGACACCCGTGAAATTTTGGAACAGAACGGATTTCAAGTAAGTCCTGACGCTATTTTGGTTGTAATTGACGAGCCGCCTTCGGCTGGCAATGCAGCACTTTGGACTGGAATTACAGGACTCTTAGGAGGACTACTTGCTGCCTCATTTATTCCCAGCTCATTACTGGGTTTGAAGGAAGAAGAGGAAGTATATGAAGAAGAATACGAGGAGGAGCGAGAAGAGATCCGAGAAGGTGGAAGCAGTCCACCTGCTCCGAAAGTCTAAGATTTTTGAAATATACAATTAAAGCTACAGTCTT
>CALFBW010000128.1 GCA_937951415.1 uncultured Chitinophagales bacterium
CTGACGGCGTAATTCAAGCTACTGATTTTTCGGACTGGTTTTTATCTCCTTCTATACTAAATACCTACGAACTTACCGACGGCAATATTGACGGCGTAGTGCAAACAACAGACTATGATTTGTGGTTTTTGAATAAAGCGAAAATTGGTACATTTGAAATTCAATACTAGTTTTATTCTAGAAATTTAGCCCATTAAAAAATGGTATTCGCAAGACTCCTTTTGTGGAACTCTTGTGCCTTTTGTGGTTCAATAAAAACCCTCATCAAAAGGAGAGAATAGGAAAAATTATCGCATATCCACTTTGTCGTTCTTTCCCGAATATTTGCCCTAAGAAAAGGTATTCGAAAGACTCCTTTTGTGGAACTCTTGTGCCTTTTGTGGTTCAATAAAAAACCCTCATCGAAAGGAGAGAATGCGAAGACTTATCGCAAACCCGCTTAGAAGTTTACTTTATTTTAAGCCTCTAAAAACGAACAAAGGAATGATCACTCAATCATACTTAAAAGACTTAACATATGCTGTTAATGGAGCAGCTATTGAAGTACATAAAATACTTGGACCAGGACTTTTAGAAAGTGTCTATCATAAATGCTTGAGGAAGGAACTTCAAATTAGAGGCATAGCGTTTCAATCAGAAATGACCGTTCCTGTCGATTACAAAGGAGAGAGCGTGAGCGCCGAACTTCGATGCGATTTCTTCCTTGAACAAGTATTATGCTTAGAAATCAAATCGGTTGAAAGACTTTTGCCTATACATCAAGCACAACTCCTAACCTATATGAAGTTATTAGAAGCTCCAAAGGGAATCTTAATAAACTTCAATGTTACGCACATCTATAAATACGGACAAGAGACTTTTGTAAATGAGTGGTTTCGTGCTTTACCTGTTTAGTTTTATTAAGAAATTCAAGTAACTAGTTCATACTAAAGACTGCTCATTGCTCTTCTTTTGAACCACAAAAGGCACAAAAGGAGATAGCCAAGAAATCAAGTCTTTCCCAAAAAGGGCAAAGAAATCCAGAACTGTAACCCAAATTCTCCTTAAACCACTTATCCAAATCATTAGGCACAACTACTGACCTAAATGAAGCTACTCGAAGCTACTAACTGCAGTACAAGAGACTTCTTCAAATGAACGGTTTCGCGATTTACTTGCTTGGTTTCATTAAGGCTTTCCAACAATTAGTTCGTTCTAATGACTGCGTATTGCTTTTCTTTTAAACCACAAAAGGCACAAGAGTTACACAAAAGGGGATCGACAACAAATCGTCTTTCAAAAGTAGACCTTAAAAGGCTTATAGAAACAGAACACTGTAAACCGCAAATTTCCTTAAAAAAGAAAGCCTTGATAATCATTTGACTATCAAGGCTTTACTTTGCGGTCTGGACGAGACTCGAACTCGCGACCCCCTGCGTGACAGGCAGGTATTCTAACCAACTGAACTACCAGACCTACTCAATTCAACACATATTGTGTTACTTAGAGGACTGCAAATATAAGTACGGATTATGCTTATACGCCAACTTTTTGACTATAAATGGTAAAAAAACTTATCCACAGGCTATTTACTTTCTATTCTCCTTATTCGGAGAGATACTTTAACTTTACTCCTGACGTTTTATGAGTAAGAATACGAAGGGATTTTTCTTTTGCTTTTGTACATAAATGACCCGTTCACTTCAAGAGGTCTTTATACAAAATCCCTACCTTTGAATGGCTCTTTTTACAATTCATGGCTCCTAAAAGCAATACGATGGTCTTCCTAGATTTCGAAAAACCCGTAGCCGACCTATACGAACAGATCGAAAAGCTGCAAGTTTTGGCTGAGCGAAAAGGTGTAGATGTTTCGGATCAAGTCAAATCACTCGAAGAACAAATCGAATCCAGTCGAACTAAGATCTACAGTGAATTGACTCGCTGGCAGCGCGTACAATTGTCGAGGCACCCTGAACGGCCTTACACGCTCTACTATCTCGATCAAATTTGTGAAGACTTCACCGAACTACATGGCGATCGTCGCTATGGTGATGATAAAGCGATTGTGGCTGGATTTGGAAAGATCGACGGCGAAAGCATGATGTTTATTGGGCATCAAAAGGGCACCGACGCCAAATCAAGACAGTACCGAAACTTCGGAATGCCTAACCCTGAAGGCTACAGAAAAGCTTTAAGGATGATGAAGATTGCCGAAAAATTCAACAAACCGGTCGTTTGCTTTATAGACACTCCTGGCGCATATCCAGGTTTAGATGCAGAAGAACGAGGGCAAGCAGAAGCCATCGCAAGAAATCTCATTGAGATGAGTCAATTGCGGGTTCCAATCATCTGCATCATTATTGGTGAAGGCGCTTCTGGCGGAGCATTGGGCATCGGCCTTGGTGATCGTGTACTTATGCTCCAAAACACTTGGTATTCCGTAATCTCTCCAGAATCTTGCTCGTCAATTTTATGGCGAAGTTGGGATTTCAAAGAAACGGCAGCTGAACAACTCAAACTCACCGCTGAAGACATGAAAGGCTTTGGAATTGTGGACCAAATCGTAAAAGAACCTTCTTGGGGAGCACATACAGAACCCCTCAAAATGGCGCAAACCATTAAACGCAACATCAAAAAACACCTAAAAGAGTTACAAACTTTATCCCCAGAGGAACTCGTAGAAAAACGCATTGAAAAATATAGCTCTATTGGAGCTTATGCGTAAATAAATGGCTTGGCAAGATGAAACCCACTTCGTATCTTCCGCTACATATTAAGGGAATAGATAATGAGCAGTATTTTGGACGATATGCGGTATTTTTTTTACCGCAGAAGCGTGAAAGGTAGAAAACCAGATGAAATTGCGCGAGAAAGCCTTCATTTCTCAGAAGTGAAAACTGTGGGGATCATTTTCGATGCCACAGACATCTCAGTCTATGAATCTGTCAGAAGTTTCAAAAAACTCATGGAATCAAAATCGAAAAAGGTGAAAATACTTGCCTATATCGATGCCAATAATGCCAACAGTTTGATTCCCTTCGACATGATCTCTCGCAAGGATCTCAATTGGAAGTTAAAGCCAACATCGCCCATAGCAGAGCAATTCACCAACACCAATTTTGACTTATTGGTCAACGCCTACTTGAAAGTCTCCCCTCCTTTAGAGTATATTTCCACTTTCTCTGCGGCCAAATTCCGCGTTGGGCTACATTTTCCAGACAATACCGGTCTATCCGATATGATGCTCTCGATTAACGAAAATCCACCAACCTTAGGCAATTTCTTCGCGGAAGTAAATCGTTGTTTAAATATATACCAGACCAACAATGGCTAGAAAACTAAAAGGAATGGGCGTTGCGCTCATCACACCTATGCAAGCCGATGGAAGCATCGATTTTGATGCCCTCGAACGCTTGTTGGAGTACCAAATAGAAAATGGTACCGATTACTTAGTCAGCTTAGGAACTACTGGAGAAACTGCTACGCTTTCAGATCCAGAACGCTACAAAGTTTTGAATTTCACCCTGAAGGTTTGCAAAGATCGCTTGCCTGTTGTTGCAGGTTACGGTGGAAACGATACGGCGCATGTTTTACGCGCCATGAAGGAATTTCCTCCCAACGCATTCGATGCGATTTTGTCGGTCTGCCCATATTACAACAAGCCCAATCAAGAAGGAATTTATCAGCACTATGCAGCCATTTCTAAAGCTAGTCCAGTTCCGCTTATTCTATACAACGTTCCCGGCAGAACAGGGGCAAACATTTCTTCAAAAACCACACTCCGTTTAGCCCACAACTTTGATAACATTATTGGAATAAAAGAGGCTTCTGGAAACATGGAACAATGCATGGAAATCCTTGCCAATCGCCCTCATGATTTCTCCGTAGTTTCTGGCGATGACATCCTCACCTTTCCACTCATGAGTTTAGGTTTCGATGGAGTAATTTCTGTAGTGGGAAATGCCTATCCAAAAATTTTCAGCGAGATGATTTCCGATTGCCTTGAAGGGAAATGGAATCGTGCACGCGAAGGACATTTTCGTTTATTAAAAATGAATCAACTCATCTTTAAAGATGGAAACCCAGGAGGCATTAAAGCAGTTCTTAAATTAATGGGTATTACTGGCGATTCCTTGCGCTTGCCATTGGCAAACATCAACCACGATTTATTCTCAGAAATAAATACGGAAGTGCGACACTTGCAAAAATTAGAATTGATTGAACAAGAAATAAAAGCAACTACTCCGTCCAACTAATCTCAAAGCCTAAACGCTCCAGATCTTTCCAATAATTCGGATAAGACTTTCTAACCACAAGTGGTTCATTCATGCGCATTTCACCAAGCTTCAAACTGAGTGGAGCAAAGGCCATTGCCATACGATGATCTTCGTAAGTATCAACGGTCAACTGTTTAGAAAAGTCGCCGCCTGTTTTTATCGAACATGCATCGGCCAAAGCGTTTATTTCTACTCCCACTTTTGCGAGTTCTTTTTGCAAGGCCAAAATTCGATCCGTTTCTTTGTGCGCTAAGGTTTCCAAACCCGTGAAATCTCCTAAAACATTTATTCCTGCAGCAGCAACTACAATTGTTTGTGCTAAGTCAGGACAATTCAAAAAGTCATAGTAAAAATCAGTCGCTTGAAAAGCCTCCTTTTTTCTTAATAATAAATGATCCTTCTGCCAGACTGATTCTACTCCCAGCAAGTTTCCAATTTGCTGAATTTCTGAATCTCCTTGCCAGCTTTGTTCTTGCAATCCGTATAAAGCAATCTCTGCATCTTCGGCCAAAGCCACCAAAGAATAATAATAGGAGGCGGCACTCCAATCCGCTTCCACCAGAAAATCTTGTGTCCTAATTTCGGAAGGTGCTACTTTTATTTTATTCTCAATAAATGATACGGAAATTCCAGTAGCTGCAAGTAAATCAACAGTCATTTGAATGTAAGGTCGAGAAACAATTTTCCCGATCAAGACAATTTCCAATCCCTTTTCAAAAGAAGAAGCAATGAGCAAAAGTGCGGAGATAAATTGGCTGCTGGTAGAAGCGGGCATTTCTACTCGACCTCCTTCTAGTACTGTTCCATTTATAGACAGAGGAGGGCAAGCATCTTTTTCCATGTAATTCACGGAAGCACCGAGTTCATTTAAGGCTTTTACTAAAACACCTATCGGGCGGTTTTTCATCCGTTCCGTACCTGTCATGATTTTTCGACTTCCCGAGCGGCTGGCAAAATATGCCGTTAAAAATCGCATGGTAGTTCCAGCAGCTCCAACATCAATGACTTCTCCTTTTTCCAATAAAGCTGCTTGTAATGCTCTGGTGTCATTGGAGGTGGAAAGGCACCGCAGTTCAAGCTTCCCTCCTGAAAGGGCATCTACGATCAAGGCACGATTGGATATACTTTTTGACCCATCTAAATAAATGGCTCCTCGAATAGCTCCCTTAGGGGCTTTTATACTTAATTGCTGCATTCAAGAATAAAAGTAAGTGCTGTTGATGAAAACTAACAACAAATTCGACGGTCTGAGAAATAAATAAAAAATCTAAATGCATTTTATTGATCCAACCAAAGTCGAAAGCCAGCTACCCGTTCTCTACTCACAATGAGCTCTTCCTTGGGATCTGGCTGCACATCAATCTTAAGTCGCCCAGAAAACCAACTGACAATTTTCTCGATTGAATTTATTTGTAGAATAAATTTTCGGTTGATTCGGTAAAAAGCATCTGGATCAAGCTCCTTGCTCAACAAATCCAGCTTTTGGCTAACAATGAAGCGCTTTCCTTTTTTTGTGCACAAGAGTGTCTCTCCATCTTCACTTTTAAAATAAGCTACTTCCTCCACCAATATGTAAATGTATTGCTCCCCTACTTTTACCAAAAAGCGCTTTCGGTATTCTCCACGAATTTGCTTTAAGAGTTCAGAGACTTGTTCTTTTTTCCAGCTAGGAGCATCTCTTTGATTCCACTTCTCCCATTTATTAACAGCCCGTTTTAATGCTTCAAATTCTATGGGCTTTAAGAGGTAATCAATAGAGCTGTACTCAAAAGCTTTTAAAGCAAATTCATTGTAGGCAGTAGTAAATATGATCGGACAGTCAGGCCTAATTTCTTCGAGAAAAGAAAAGCTACTGCCATCGGAAAGCTCAATGTCTAAAAAAAGTAAATCAGGATGCTCATTTTTTTTAAACCACATAATTGCTTCTTGCACGGCATCAATAAGAGGAAGTATTTCTGCCTCAGGAAGCAATTGTGCTACCAGTTTGCGAATACGCTTTGCGGCAAAATCTTCATCTTCAATGATCAATACTCGCATGATGTTCGACTTTTAGTAAAGGCAATTCAACAGCAAAAAAACTATTGGTCTTATTTATTACCAAATCCGGCAAATTCAATATTTGCAAGCGACTGTTAATGTTTTCGATCCCAACATTGGTGGACGGTGCAGTTTCCAACTTTAATTGCAAATTATTCTTCACCATTAAAACGTCCTTTTTGGCAGCTCTTATAGCAACTGTTAAGGGCCGAGATTTACTGGCGATATTGTGCTTCAGTGCATTTTCGATTAACAATTGTAAAGACATCGGTACAACCATCAAATGCTCTCCTAAGCCTTCTAGATCGATATCAATTCGCAGCTTGTCTCCGAAACGGGTGTGCAATAAAAACAAATAAGAATCAACACAATTCAGTTCATCTTCTAGCGGAATTAAGTCCGAATCTTTTATTTCCAAAATATACCGATAAACCTTACTAAGATTCTCTACAAATCGCACTGCCAAATCAGTATCTTCTGGAATCACCGCACTTAAAGTATTTAGGCTATTAAATAGAAAATGAGGATTCACTTGATTTCGCAAGGTTTGCAACTGAGAAGCCAACTGCTCCTTTTTCAATTTTTCCGACTCCAATACACTCTTTTTCCACAAGGTCATGTAATAAATGGTTTCATAAATTCCCATGCAAAGGGAAATCAAAATCAAGCTAATCAAAGTAGACCGAAAAGATGCCAATAAATAATAATCCCAAGAATATGTCTCCCTCAAACATTCTACTACTTCTATAACTGGACAAATGACAATGACCACAAAAACCAACACGATTCCCTGAAGTGTAATTCTCTTTCGAAAATCATCGGGAGAGGGAAGTCGCATTCGCAAAAAAATAGCTAAGGTTCGCGCAATAAACCAATATAAGATCACATAAAAAGCCGAACGCGCTAATTTTGCAATGGATAAATCAACAGCATTGGGGCTATCAAACTCATCAAAAAACAAAAGCGGTATGACCAGTGTAACTACAGGTATTCCAATTAAAATCAACCAATAGTCGTTGAAGCCGAGGTATTTCTGATATTTTTTAGATAAATAAAACAATTAGAACAGGATTTGATATTCTATTACAGGAAACAAGCCAATTTGATAAATCGTTTTCATTTCCTGACTTACAGCGCTGTATTCTTGTAAAAATACATTCTTATTGTTTGTGATGTTTTGTATGTCTACCGAGATTTGCTGTGTACTTGACTTCGCGTTTCTGATCCATGAGAACTTCAAGTCCGATCTAAAGTAAGCTGGATGCTGTTCAGAAAATGCCAGCCCATCTTCTAGAATTTCTCTACCAGCTGCTTGCGAGGCCTCTAGGTCGATGGGGGTAAATTGCTTCCCTCCTGCATAAGTCAACTTGGTATCAAAACTGAGACTGTTCTTTGCGTTGAGCTTCCACTCTTTTCCCAGCAAAAAATTAGATACAAAGTTCCCGTTGAAGGCAGTGTTACGGTTTATGCCATCACTCCCTTTGTAAGTAGAATTAAAGAGCGACAAGGTACTCAAGGCATAAAATCCTTCGCTCAAGAATTTCTCAAGGGTGAATTCGGCACCGTAGTTAAAACCTGTTCCTTTATTAGCCAAAGGAGCTCTGTGTGGCAAAACAAAATCGGCCCCAGAGTTTAAAAGCGAAAAGCTAGATTCAAAATTCGCGTCAATAGGAGCTCCACTTATGTATTGCTGATACACTTCTGCTTTCAAGCGCCAGTTCCGAGGCATTTTCCAATCATAAGCCATCACCACGTGGAAGCTCTTGGTAAAATCTAAATCTTGATTTGGTAGAGGATTCTCCACATCTTGCGACCTACTAAAGTAAGTGACTAAAGGTTGCATTTGCGAATGCATGCCCAAACCAATACTTAAATCTTGATTCTTCGCTACTGCCATTGAAAAAGACAGGCGAGGCTCAATGACATAAGAACCATTCAATCCCAAGCGCTGAAAGTAAATTCCACTGGTCATGCGAACGTCCTCATCAAAGCGGTGCAACCAACTCACATAAGCACTCGCCAAACTGGTTTGTTCAGCAATATCCACAGTGACTCGCCAATCAGGAACCGCGCGCACACTGTCTACCAAAGCAAAATCCATCCATTTTAAATTCAAACCAGCTCGCAATGTATTTTTCGCATTGAATTTTTTATTCAAAGTCCAAGCCGCTTGATAAATGGTTTGTGAGTTGTCTATTCTGTCATTGAAAACACGCGTATCTGTTTCTGGATAAATGGTGTCTCTCCTTCCTCCATTACCCGAATGCGCTACAGAAAGACTCACCTTAGAACTCGTGTTTTGGTCGAAAAAATAAAGATGATTGAATCCTACTGTTGCCATTCTAGAATCGAAATAGGAATCGTATCCCTCATCGGCATACAAGTTCTGCGCTTCTTCTGGCGCTTGAATAAATTCGATATCACTAAAACCGCCCAAACCCCAAAGCGAAAAGCGCCCTAGTTTCTCAGTAGGTACATTCACTTTGAAAGTAAGATCCTGGTACTTGGGAATGGAGCTACCTGTCCCGAAGTTTAGTCCCAGTGCAGAAGCAATCGCCAAAGTACTGTAACGGTAATTCAGCGCAAAGGAAGATCGCTTACCAATGGACAGCGGTCCTTCTAGTCCCAACTCCAAACCATTGAATCCCATTTGACCCAAAAACTCATACTTGTCAGCATTTCCGTTCCGCATGTTGAGATCAAAAACACCCGACAAAGCATTGCCGTACTCAGGGGCAAATGCTCCTGTGATAAAATCGGAGTCCTTAAGGTTGTTGATGTTCAAGATACTGACTGGACCGCCTGTCGTTCCAACCGTTCCGAAGTGGTTCGGATTGGGTATATCTACACCTTCTAGTCGCCACAAAACACCCGTAGGCGCATTTCCTCGAATGACAATGTCATTGCGGTCATCACTCACACTTCCCACACCTGCAAAGCTCTGACTCAAGCGCGCCACATCATTTCTACCACCGGAGTAACGAGTCGCTTCGTCGATGCTAAAACCCCTAGAGCTTACGGCTGACATCTCATTGATGGACTTGCCTTTTTCCTGTTCGGCACTTACAACGATCTCGTCCAATCGAGCGATGTCTTCTTCTAAGGCTACTTCTAAAATCAACTCCTTTGCTGAAAACAATTCCAGATTCGTAAGCGTCACTGGCGCGTAGCCCATGTAAGAGAACTGCAGGCTCACTCGACCTACTGGAGCATCTAGCACGAAATTGCCGTCAATATCTGTGGCTGTTCCGCGATTGTCTGTATTTCCCAACAGCAAGACGTTTACACCAGGTAAGGGAAAACCTGCTTGCTGATCAATAACGGTTCCTCGTATCTTTTGCTGCTGATCTTGCCCAAAGACTGCCAAGGGCAAAAGAAGTATTAAGAGAATAAATGTAGATAATCGCATGACTGTGCTTTTGATAATAGACCAAATCTAAAAGCGAAACAGCAGCAAAGTCCCATGTACATTGGTGAACGGAAGGAGCAAAGGCTTGAATGGTAAAATAGTAGGCTTGAATGGGAAAGGCTGTGATTCTTGTGACTAAGCGCTGACTACCGTATCAGACTGCTAAATACCTCTTTTATTTCCATAAATATGAATGTGCAAGCGATCGGTGAAATTGTATCCACGGGCTTTACAAACCTCAATCAACCACTGTTGTCGAGAACGCAAAGTTTCTGCATCTCTACCTTCAGGCATGAGGTAAATCTTTGCCGCTGGAATCTTGTAACGCTCTTGTAGCGTGGCGACTTCGTCTAAATCCTGCTCAGCATTTATGACAAACTTAAAATGCGCCTTAGATGATTGCGCAAAGTGCAGCAAAACCGCTGGCTTTTCCCTTAGCTTCTCCGAGTTGTTGGAGTTGGAAAGCTTTGGCGAAACATTGTATTGATTGATAAACTGATCAAAACCATCTTTGGGCAAGAAAGTCCCATTGGTCTCTACCTCCATCCACGTAATCCCTTGCGCTTTTAAGACTGCTGCCAGCTCCATCAATGGACGCTGTTGCAGCATGGGCTCACCGCCTGTAAAAATCACATTCGGGCAGTTGAATGAACGCACCAAGTCTACAATCTCAGGCGTTTCCATTTCCAAAATATGATCTTCTTTCACATACTTCTCGTAGCGTGGATCGTCGTCTTTTTCGTGGTAATATTCCGTTCCACGCCAATTCCAAGTGTAATCCGTATCGCACCAAATACAATGCAGATTGCACAAGGAGGTACGAATAAAAACGAAGGGTTGCCCCGTACTTTTCCCCTCTCCTTGTATGGAATGGAAAATCTCTGGTCCGTCTTGATATTTAGCTAGCTTCAGCACTGTTCTTTCCCTCTGTAATATAAAAGACTACTTAATCTCAAAGTAAGGTGCCTCATGAAAACCCATCATTCCCGAAGAAGCGGATTGTGGCATTTGCTTTATGTACGTATTGTATTCACGAACCTTTTCATTATACCTCTTCCTTTCCGCTTTGATTTTCGTTTCGGTTTGCAACAAACTAGAAATAGCTGATTCGATTTTACCTCCGGAATTCTGAATAGCTTTTGAAAATTCTGAAGCTCTTTGATCCTCTCGAGAGCGCACATAAATCCCTTTTAGACCTTCACTAAGATCTTCTTGTGATTCTCTTAAGTCTTTGATTCCTGCTTCGTCCATTTTGAGAGAACCTTCCGCTAAACCATCTTTCGCTTTTTTCGCTGCTTTTTCAAGCTTAGCAAGCTCTGAAGAACTAAGAATATCCGCTTTCTTGAACTCGGCAATTAACTGTGGTGCCAGGTTCACACGGTTATCATATACATTCAGTACTTGACTCCAAGCAGTTTGCACTTCTTGATCTAAGCTCACCATCTTATTGTAACCACAAGAGTTAAAGATAAAAAGCACAAGAACCAATGATAATAAGCGAATTCCCTTTTGCATAATAAGTCTATTTTAGAGCTTGCCTTTCAAGGCAGATCAGGGACGAAATTAATCCATTGCCCTGAATTTCAACAGGCTAAGGCACAAAAGCTGAAAACTGGGACAAATGGTACCGATAATCGACGTATAGGACGATCGGAACATGCAAACAAATACTGTGTTTGCAGCAGTGAAAAGCGTGCGCATCTACTCCATTGATCTGCACACTTCAGCTCTTCACACAAAGAAAAGGATAAACATCAAGTGGCTATTTATTAATAAATTATACATACAATAATTACATCATTAACGAAGCATTTTCTCTTATTTGATCAGTTACTTTTGCATGGGTTTAATAAATAGTAAACGGCAAACGACTGATCTAGGGACGAATTCAGAGAATCAGCTAATAAAACTGAGCCCTTAGCAACTTTTTTGGCTTAGAATCGAAAACAACAATAGACCTTTGCACCATGGCAGATAAAAATAAATTATTCCTGATTGACGGCTTTGCGATTATTTATCGTGCATACTTTGCTTTTAGCCGCAATCCGCTTATTAACTCGAAGGGAATGAATGTTTCCGCCATTCAAGGTTTTGCCAACACCCTAGTAGATTTGATGACAAGTCAAAAGCCCTCCCATTTGGTTTTGGTCTTGGATTCAAGCGGTCCGACACTTCGGGCACAAGAGCATGAATTTTACAAGGCAAACCGTCCACCGATGCCCGAAGACATTCGCAGTTCCATCCCTATCATCAAAGAACTCACAACGGCTTTTAAGATACCCATTCTAGAACTGCAAGGCTATGAAGCAGATGATATTGTAGGAACCATAGCGAAGAAAGCAGAAAAAGACGGATTCGATGTGTTCATGGTGACTCCTGATAAAGACTACGGGCAATTGGTTTCGGAAAACATCTTTATGTACAAACCGGGCTCTCGTGGCAAACCCACTCAAGTGATGGGACCAAAGGAAATTTGCGATTACTGGGACATTGAGCGCGTAGATCAAGTGATCGACATATTGGGCATGATGGGAGATGCTTCTGATAACATTCCAGGGATTCCGAGTGTGGGACAAAAGACCGCCGTAAAATTCCTAAAGCAATTCGGAAGCTTGGAAGGCATGTTGGAAAATGCCGATCAAATAAAGGGCAAGGTTGGCGAAAAAGTCCGTGACAATGTTGAACAAGCGCTTATCTCCAAAAAACTAGCAACCATTGACTTGGAAGTGCCCATTGAATACAAACCAGAGACCTACATCTTGGAAGAACCCGATCGCGACAAATTGGCAGAAATGTTTGCTGAATTGGAATTTCGTGGCTTAGGGCGTCGAGTATTGGGAAGTGATTACAGTGTCAATTCCAAAGGATCAGATGGAAAAGTGAAGGCACCCAAAAAAGGCAAGGAACTTTCAGCAGGCGGGCAATTGAGTTTATTTGCTGAAGACAATGTCGTTAATGAAGTCAATGCGGGTCTTTTGCAAGAAGAAATCAGCAGCGGTAAAAATATTGAAAATACCGAGCATGATTATCATTTAATAAATGACGAAGCAGGACGGAAGAAGCTCATCAAAACTCTGTCCGAAGCCAAATTTATTTGCTTCGATACAGAGACAACAGGCTTGGATGCCAACGAAGCAGAACTTGTTGGTATGGCATTCTCCGTAAAAACGAAAGAGGCTTATTACGTTCCTGTTCCTGCAAATCGAGAGGAAGCTCTTGCTCTTGTTGGAGAATTCAGAGACATTTTTGAGAATGAAAAAATTGGAAAGATTGGGCAAAACCTGAAATACGATATGCTCATCATGAAATGGTACGATATTGAAATCAAAGGACCATTAGAAGATACCATGTTGGCCCATTATCTGATTGAACCCGACATGCGGCACAACTTGGATTTATTATCCGAAACTTATTTAAAATACACACCTGTTTCCATTACTTCTTTGATTGGTAAAAAAGGAAAGAAACAGAAAAGCATGCGAGATATTCCTGTAGAAGAGGTAAAGGAATATGCAGGGGAGGATACAGACATTACTCTACAATTGCACGAACATTTCGCTCCGGCAATAAAAGAGCAAAAAATTGGAGATGTTTATCGTAAAGTAGAAATGCCATTGGTTCCTGTATTAACAGCAATGGAATATGAGGGAATAAATTTAGACCGGGAATTTTTAGAAACCTATTCTATTCAAATTGCTGGCGAATTAGCCACCGTAAAGCGTCAGATTTTTGACATGGCTGGCTTGGAGTTTAATCTAGACAGTCCAAAGCAATTGGGACAGGTTTTGTTTGAGGAGATGGGCATAAAGTATACTTTGAAAAAAACGGCGACGGGTCAGTATTCCACTGCGGAAGAATCCCTAAAAAAGATTTCGAAAAAGAATCCGATCGCCGATTTAATATTGCAGTACAGAGGTTGGACAAAATTAAAATCTACTTACGTGGACGCATTGCCTTTGATGGTGAATGAAAAAACGGGACGGATACATACCAACTTCAATCAAGCAGTAGCAGCGACCGGTCGATTAAGTTCAAACAATCCGAACTTACAGAATATTCCGATTCGAACAGAACAAGGTCGCGAGGTACGAAAAGCATTTATTCCTAGAAGCGAAGAATTCACTTTATTAGCAGCAGATTATTCTCAAATAGAATTGCGAATAATGGCCGAATTAAGTGGAGACGAAGCCATGAAGGCAGCCTTTTTACAGAAGAAAGACATTCATACCATAACCGCGGCAAAAGTCTATGACATTGAGGAACACGAAGTAGATCGTGAAATGCGTAGTCGAGCCAAAATGGTAAACTTTGGAATCATCTACGGCATTAGTGCTTTTGGACTATCGCAACGTTTGGGAATAAAAAGATCGGAAGCCAAAGAACTTATTGATGGCTATTTTGAGACCTATCCCGGAATTAAAATATTCATGGATCAATGCGTGGAAAAAGCCCGTGAAAATAGCTTTGCTGAAACAATACTAGGCCGTAGAAGATATTTAAAGGACATCGCTTCTCACAATTATACCGTTCGTTCATTCGCAGAACGAAATGCGATCAATACGCCAATTCAAGGATCTGCTGCTGATTTGATAAAAATAGCAATGATTGATTTACATGCAGAAATGACAAAGCGTGAAATGAAATCAAAAATGCTTTTACAGGTACATGATGAATTGCTCTTTGATGCGCACTTAGATGAACTCGATGAATTAAAAGACATCGTGGGGCAAAAAATGACGGGCGCCATTAAGATGGAAGTGCCTTTAGATGTAGAAATGGATACGGGAGATAATTGGCTAGAAGCGCATTAAATCATTTCAAAGAATGCTCTTGAAAATCGATGGAAATCGCTTATAGTAATCGTGATCCGGGAACTATTTCTAGTTAGCATACCTTATTGGCTCGTAAAATAAAAGCGTCATGAAAGACAAGATCGAGTATTACTTACAGCAGCTAGAAAAGGAAAAAGATATCAGAATTCTTTTTGCTTGTGAAACGGGCTCTCGTGCGTGGGGATTTGCTTCGCCAGACAGCGATTATGACATTCGCGTTCTATACGTGCATGAACTCGATTGGTATTTATCCTTAAGTGATAAAAAGGACGATCTCGTTTTGATGGCGGAAAACAATGACATTGACATCACGGGTTGGGAACTGAGGAAATCACTTCGCCTTTTGAATAAGTCGAATGTGTCTATGATAGAGCGCCTACAGTCGCCGATCCATTATCGATGCGATCCTGAATTTTTAGAAAAGATGCTGGAGATTACCAAGGCCAATTATTCTAGAAAAGCAGCTGTCTACCATTACAAAAGTATGGCGGGAAAGTTCCTTGATGATATGGATAACAGCAGTTCCTATAAATTAAAAGGCTTCTTTTATGCCTTGAGGGCTTGTTCTGCCTGTAAATGGATACTGGACAGAAAAGAGCTTCCTCCTATCGAATTCATGGAGTTATTGAACGGAATAGAGATGAAAAGCAATCTAATGACGCGCATTAAGGAATTGATCGCATTAAAGGCGACGGTTGATGAATCCTATATGCACAAAGAATACGAATCTGACTTGTTTCACTTCATGCAGGCTTGCTTAGATCGCGTAAAGTTGGAAAGTCAAAACCTTCCAACTGGCAATGGATCTTGGGAGGCTTCTGAAGCATTTTTCAAAAAAGTGGTAATGAATTAGTAGTTGAAGAAGCTAAGAACAGTAAAGTCCAACTTGGTTTACATCGACATTTTCGCAACGTCAATAAGAACAGTATTTTCGCTATCCTGAATGGCTATCTTGGACCAAGTCTAGTAAAAAGGGACTTGAAATTCTTGACTGAGTTTGATGATGCTCGTGATAAAGAGTGAACATACATCGTCGATACTTCTCTAGTAAAAGTAGTTAATCCACTAAATCCTTTTTTATTAAGAGGCTTGAATCAAATGTCAGAAATGAAGACTCAAGTGGTCTATGCACCATCGGCCTTTCTGAGAATATTGACTGGCTTGACGGCTTGGATTAATAAACCTGATCGAATTATCAAGAACGTTCTTCTACTAAAAGAGGAGATAGCCCAATAGTTAGTAAAGGCAGTTGTTCGGCCTTTTATTCCATTCGCAATAATTCTGTTTTACTAAAGTGGTAGAATTCTATACTTATGAATATTCAAGACTTAGAAGAAAGAAACTTAATCCTTTTGGATTGTATTAGCGGAAGTCGTGCTTATGGGTTGGCGACTCCCGAATCTGATACGGATGTCAAGGGAGTATTTCTTCTGCCTAAAAAGGAATTGTTGCAATTAAATATCATTGCTCAGGTGAATAACCCGAGCAATGATATTGTCTATTATGAACTCGGTCGATTTATTGAACTTCTTTCGGTGAATAATCCCAACATTTTGGAGTTGCTCGCTACGCCTGCATCTGCGGTCCAGTTTAAGCATCCATTTATCTCTGAGATAAAAGAAGAGGCGATTCTCTCCAAGCTTTGTGAAAAAACTTTTGGGTATTTTGCCTTAGCTCAGATTAAGAAAGCAAAGGGAATGAATAAAAAAATATTCAACCCTATTGCTAAGAAGCGAAAAAACATTCTGGCCTTCTGCTATGTTTACGAAAACGAAAAGAGCTTGCCTCTAAATTATTTTCTTGAAAAGAATGGCTGGGATCAATCAGCCTGTGGTTTGGTTCGTCTTAAGCACATGAAAAATCTGTACAAATTGTTCCACGAAGAAGGGGAAAAGGTCTCGGGAATCATGAAACAGGAAGATGCTAATGAAGTGTCTACCTCTTCAATTCCTGAAGAATGGAAGGCAAAAACGATTTTGTACTTTAATAAAGAAGGCTACAGCACCTATTGCAAAGACTACAAAAATTATTGGGGTTGGGTAGAAAAACGAAATGAACAGCGCTACCAAAACACCATCGACAATGGTAAAAATTACGATGCAAAAAACATGATGCATACCTTCCGATTATTGCACATGGCCATTGAGATTGCAAAAACGGGAAGGGTGCAAGTAGATCGCTCTCACGATCGAGATTTTCTACTGGAAATAAAAAAAGGCGCTTTCCAGTTCGACGAATTGATGGTACTGGCCAAGGAAAAACAAAAGGAACTCAAGCGTGCATTTGCTAATTCCAGTCTACAAGAAAAACCCAATGCTGCAGAACTTTTGAAGCTAGCTGCTAGTTTACGCGAGCGGTTTTATCAAGAAGGATTGGACCAACGATAAAAATAATTAGGGCTTCACTTGAAACCTCATAACACGCGATGGATTCGCATCTATCGCGCTATTATATTCCGTACTGCCAAGACTATACAAGTCCAAATAAATCACGGAACAAAGTCGAATCTCTGGTCCGTGGACACGATATAATGGCAAATTGTTGTGATGGTGATGGTTAAACAAGTGCATTCCTCCATTCCATAGTCACCTTATAAAAGAAGAGCCCTGTCACAAGTGACAGGGCTCTCCTAATATTAATAACCTAAAGACGTTTCTATTTTCTTCCTGCGTCTGGTCCTGAAGGACGAGGCATATCATATTGACCTTCCATGCAGCATTTGAAATCTACACGGCGGTTCAAAGCTTGAGCAGCTCCGATTCCTTTACTCTTGCCTGACCCAGCAGCTCCACCAATTACTGGCTGGTTCTCACCACCATATTGGAGAACTAAGCGACTTCTTGGAATTCCGTACTTCGAAGTCAACTCATTGATTACTTCATTCGCACGTTTCCAAGACAATACTTCATTGTACTTATCGCCTGAACGAGCATCTGTGTGACCAACTACACATAGTTTAGCAGTAGGCTCAGACATCATATAGTTCGCAACGGCTTGCAACTGAGGCATGAACTGTTCTTTCACACCGAAACGGTTGTTATCAAACAAAATGTTTGGCAACATTGCATCTTCACAACGCTTTGGAGGATCAACATATACGATTTTCTCACAACATTCTTCTTTTGCATAACCGCAGCTATCCGCTTTTGCGATTTCAATCAAATCAACTGGAGTAAATGGCTGACAATCGTCACAATCCAAGAATCCGTCACCATCTGAATCCAACATACGACCACGTGTATCAACTGGACAGTCTTTACGTGAATCAGCTTCTTCGTCAAACATATCAGGTACACCGTCACCATCTGAATCCGTCATGTCTGGAATTTCAGGTAGATCCTCACAACAAGGTGCTTCGTTCAATTCTTGGTAAGCGTAATCCAATGGGCTCATCCACCACAATGGCTCTACAGAGTTCTTAGCTCCTAGGTTTACATTGATGCTTGCGTTGGTAAATACATAAGTATCATAATCACGTGTCAATGCTCCCCACTCTTGCCATCTCTGACCATCCAACAAATCATCATTGGTATAAGTCACCTTAGATTCCAAGCCAATGTTGATGCAACGAGAAACTTTGAAAGCCAATCCAATACCTACGTGTGCAGTAGGACGGTAAGAGAACTTTGACTCATTGCTGTTTACAGCTCCGAATAAGTTGTAATCATCCCAATGGCGCTCTGCCTGAGACTCGTATTCTCCATCCCAGATATCATTTAAGATATCTTTCATGTCTGGACGATCTTCATCTTCATCGTATCCATTAGCGATAGCTCGAGAGTAATCATACTCATTACCGTCACCGTCTAATTGATCCATTTTCGTGTTGTACCACAATCCACCGATTCCGAAGATTCCGTGTAAACTTAACTTGTTGTTTCTTTTGTGGAATTTGATGTTGTTCAAGTTCACGATACCAGACAAAGTCAATTCGCGAATTTGTGTTTTGTAGTTGTGGAATACAACGTTTCCATTCAATCCACGGTAATCAGGGATTCTTTCATCCGTAAACTCAGCATAACGATCAGCCAAAGATCCTCCACCTGCTAAAGCAGCGTTTGGTGCATACTGTCCAGGCTGTGCGTACACAGATCCTGTAGAAGCATTACCATCGAAGTTACTCCAACCTTGAGATCCTTGCCAGTTTTGGCCGTAAGTCGTTCCCATCATGAAACTACCACGTACAGAGAAAGCATATCCTAATGCCTTTCTTACGTGTCCTCCAATTCCCAATCCTGGGAACCAGCTTTTTGTTTTAACATCACCAGAAATGTACAAAGGTCCAATGTCCAATCCAATTTCCCACATGTGCTTTGGAGGCGCTGGGTAATCGTACTTGCGGTCTAAGAACTTGTCTTGCTGTTCGTGGTGCTTTTCCTTAACGAAGTCTTTGTACTCTTCGTCATGGAATGAAGGGTATTCAAACTCTTCTTTCTCTGCTTTTTCTTCTTTTTGCTCCTGCTCATCGGCAGTTTGCTCGCTTTCTCCTTCCTCTTGCGCAAACATGCTCACACAGAAAAATGCGAGTAACAAGGGAATCAAGCGTTTGCTTAGAAACATAAGAATATTTTTTAGGCTATTAATAATCTAGTAAACGTCTTCAATTGGCTTCCAATCCACTTTCCAAAGGCTTCATTATCTTATAATTAGCTGCTTCAGAACACTGATCTCTTCCAATCAATAGGAAAGGGTATCAAAGGCACACCTTTTCCAAGGTGTAAATATAGCTAGGCTTTCACTTTTGAACAAAGATAGCTACCTATTTTTTCTGCTAATCGAGGTCGAAACATACAATAATTTGCATGAAGCAGGTGTACATATGAAAATAAATGATTACCAAGCTCAAATATATATGTAAATTTTGCATTGCATCGACATTTTCAAAGCCTGTTGGCGTAATATTCCATCCATCAATGATTCCAATATTCCCTTTTCCGCTTTTTCACCCGTAGGGAATAATTTTCAAAATTTTCTAATCTTCCAAAGCCCAGTAAACCTTAGGTCTTCTATCTTTGTCCTAATCAATAAATAAGAATAACCTAAAATTAACCGACATGGTTCGTAAATCATTTTTTCTATCCATATTATGCTTGTGCATGGTCTTCGCTAGCAGCTGTAAGCAAGAAACCGTGACAGAAGAGCAAATCCAATCGCGGGTAGACCAAGAAGTAGAAGCAGCTAAAACGGAGGTTTCTGAAATGTATGAAGCTAAGATAGACTCTATCTTGAAAGCGCATGATGTTTCCATGAAGCAGCAAAAGAACAGCTTAGCACCAAGACCAAAAAGCAGTGGCAATAGCTCTAAGCCTAAAGTAACAACTAGCTCTAGCACAGGTGCAAAAGATCCAAACTCGAGAACAGGAACCAAGGAAGCTATCAAAAACGCTCCACGCAAAGATCCTAACAAGAGAACTGGTACGAAGCGCCCATAATCGTTTTTAAGAACAATAGGAAAGCCTCTGACGTCCAATGATTTCAGAGGCTTTTTTTATTTATTACCTAAAACTTAGCGACCTATAGCTTCGCTTAAATCATCAATGCTGCTTTCAAACTCAAAAGCATCATTTACTTGCCAATAGTTATTGGGGTCGTAGCAATATTTATGTGCAAAAATTGCATACTCCAATTTGGAATCTTCAAAGTCAAAAGCCATCATCATTCTCTTGATCTGCTTTGAAGTCAAGCAGTTCGCTTGGGTAATTTGCTTTGCTATCTCCATTTTCGAATCCTCAAAGGATTTACCCTTTACTGAATTCATTCCATTTTCGAAATCTCCTTCTATCATCGGAACACAGCTCGAATATTCTACTTCAAGAACAGCAGGATCACTGTACACTCCGGTACTAGAATGTGTGGTCGTGGTAGTCGTCGTTGTAC
>CALFBW010000129.1 GCA_937951415.1 uncultured Chitinophagales bacterium
CTATTAATCTTAGTTCAGATATTTTTTGAGGATCACCCAGCAATCCGTTTAATCATAGTTCTTGTCTTGAACTATGATTAAGAATGATTGAGTGAAGACTATGATAATTTATTCTTAAACAGTCGCGAGAAGCTGGTAGGCTAAAATATTTAATGTTGTTTCACTAATACAGGTCGGATCATTAACAGAAGCTTAAGCACGATACTCTCCATAAATTCCACGAAGCACATCCGAGATTTCCCCTAAACTAGCTTCTTTATCGACTGCATCCATTACCACGGGCATTATGTTCTCCCCTGCCTTCGCCTTGTCTTTCAAGCTGGCTAAAATGGCTTCTACTTCGCTGCTGTTTCTTTCAGCGCGTAGTTTTTCGAGTTTAGCCGTTTGCACTTGTCGGATGGAATCATCAATACGGAACAGCGATTCAGGTGCCTCTTCTTCGATTTCGAATTTATTGATTCCCACAATGATTTGCTTTCCGTTTTCGATGTTCTTTTGGTATTCGTAAGCCGCTGCTGCAATTTCATTTTGGATATAACCCTCTTCGGTGGCTGAAACCGCGCCGCCCATCGCATCAATTTTCTCGATGTATTCGAAAGCTTTTTGTTCTAGCTCATCGGTGAGGGATTCTACAAAATGAGAGCCTGCCAGCGGGTCCACTGTATCTGTTGCCCCTGATTCGAAAGCAATGATTTGCTGACTGCGTAAAGCCGTGCGGGCTGCCTCTTCGGTGGGTAAAGACAAAGCCTCGTCGTAGCCATTGGTGTGCAAGGATTGCGTTCCACCCAAAGCTGCTGCCATTGCCTGTAAAGTCACGCGTGTAATGTTGTTCAAGGGTTGCTGAGCGGTCAAAGTCGATCCTCCCGTTTGCGTGTGGAAACGCAGCATCATCGCTCGATCTTCCGTTGCTCCCAGCTCTTTCGTGATTTTCGCCCACATTCTTCGCGCCGCTCTAAACTTGGCAATTTCTTCGAAGAAGTTGTTGTGTGCGTTGAAGAAGAAAGACAAGCGTTTCGCAAAAACGTTGATGTCTAAACCTCTTTTTATTGCTGCTTGTAAATAAGCCTTTCCGTTCGCAAGCGTAAAAGCCAACTCTTGTACCGCCGTTGATCCAGCTTCTCGAATGTGGTAACCCGAAATGGAAATGGTGTTCCACTTCGGCATTTCTTTACTGCAGTATTCAAACACATCCGTGATGATTTTCATCGATGGCTGCGGCGGATAAATGTAAGTCCCCCTAGCAGCATATTCTTTTAAAATGTCGTTTTGGATGGTTCCTCGCAGTTGTGAAATATCGGCTCCTTGCCGTTTCGCCAAAGTAGCATAAAGTGAGAGTAAAATAAAACCCGTCGCATTGATCGTCATGGAAGTGGATACATCTTGCAATTTGATGCCTTTAAAAAGTACTTCCATGTCACGAATAGAATCGATGGCTACTCCTACTTTTCCCACTTCTCCTTCCGAGAGTTCATGATCAGAATCGTAGCCAATTTGCGTGGGTAAATCGAAGGCCACCGACAAGCCGCTCACGCCTTGATTCAACAAATAGTGGTAGCGTTCATTCGAAGCTTCCGCGGTTGAAAAACCCGCATATTGGCGCATGGTCCACAATCGACTGCGGTAGCCGTGGGTATGTACACCTCTTGTGTAAGGAAATTCTCCCGGCATTTCGGCATCGCGATCTTGAGGATCGTACACTCTTTTGATGTCAATACCGCTGTCTGTTTGAAATTTATCTTTCCGTTCTTTCACGAAGCTCGATTTTACCAATACGCAATAGTTCGCCTAAGCGAGTACAAATTTTAACCCAAATAAGAGCGGGCTTCTTTCTTCAACTGTGCAGTTCCCTTGTCAGAAGGAATAGTAACTTCTGGATCTTGCATGTAGGTAATGATGGCCTTCTGTAAATCACGCCCTTGCGCCTCCGTTGGTAGACTCTTCGCCAGCATATTAATGATGCTGATTTGCTCTTCAACGACCGCTTTTACCATGTGCCAACTCTCATCGCCGACATAGATTTGCTGCGTTACATTGTGTTCCAATTCCTGACGGATCGAGGTGATGAGGATCAAATGATACTCGGGTGCTGTCATTCCTTCGGGCGACAAGCGCGACAGAAATTTCATAGGAGAAATTCGTTCCATCAATAAGATCAAGCGCTCGTAAGCCTGAAAGCGAATCGGCATGGTTTCCGAATTCGTCTTCATTAAAAGATCAAAATCACGTGCCTTATCGTGCGACTTCAAGTAGCGGTCAATCAAGAAATACGCCATTAGAAACATCAAAAAAGCAGGAAGGATTGCAATTGCCAAAATGAAAACATCGTGTGCCGTAAACAGATTCATTCAGTGTTGTTTTATGCTGCAAAGATACGGTTAGATTAGCGATCAAAACCGTCGGTCGGATTATATCGTCTGCCTTAGGTTCTACTATTTGTCTAAGAGTTTTGAATCCCTGGGAGGCAATCCTATCACCTTATCGAGATTAGATTTTTGATTATCCTTTGAGGCTTGCGAATCCCCAAGGCGCATTTCTATCCCAGTCTCAGCGGGACGCTATGTATCAGCGGTGGGTTTCAAGCCATCGTCATCGGCTAGAGGCTTGGAATCCGAAGGCGCAATTATGTTTCCCCTTTCGGGTTTTGATCGCCTGATTAAGTCCGAAGGAGTTTCATAATTATAGTCTAGGCTGTTAACCCTAACTTATTGCAATAGTCCCAAGTAAATCCCGGAGGAGTGACATCTTTGCCTATTTATGCTCTAAATCCACGCTCATATTATCAATCATCTTTTCTTTGACTCGTGCTAGGAAATCTCGATAGATATTCAAACTTAAAATGGGACTTTCTTCCATAGGAACATGACCACATTTGTCTATTACCTGTAATTCTGCGTTTGGTAATCGATCCAAAAAAAGTTGGCCGTGTTCCACTGGAATCCAGCTGTCTTGTTTTCCCCAAAGAATCAAGGTTTCATTTTCTATCCTCCGTAAGCGCTCTGAATAGTCTTCCGAGTCTTCCGTTTTTGCTCTGTCAATAAATGCATCGCGATTGCCTGTTCGCAATGTTAGGTCGTGGTATTGTTCTATCAATGCTTGACTTACTTTTTTGTCATCGTAATAAACTTCTTCCAAATTTTGTTTTATGACAAACTCGGGTGTGATGTAACGAACCAATTCATTTAT
>CALFBW010000130.1 GCA_937951415.1 uncultured Chitinophagales bacterium
AAGACATGCCCGAGGCACACAAACGATTAATGGTTTCGCCCGGAACCGACCAGGGAAGTCCTGCCAATAAAGCCGCCATACGTGCTACATTTCGATTGTCCTCTCCAGCCTGATTGGCACAACCCATGATTACATCTTCGTAAGCATCCATTGGGATTTCTGGGTTTGTGCTTACCAGAGCTTTTATTACATGTGCTAACAAATCGTCGGTACGAATGGATGCTAAGCTTCCGCGGAATTTGCCAAAAGCTGTTCGCTTTCCGTCAATAATGTATGCCTGTTTCATAGATGGGGTTTTCAGTATGGTCCTGCAAAAATACACCTGCTCTTGAGATTATAGGAGTGTGATACTTTTGAACTAAATGAGCTGCTGTCAATCTTTGTCGATTTGATCGTATATTGCTTTATGCAGAAGTCATTAATAAAAAATGGAGCCTTTTTTTTATTGTTTGGACTATTCTTAATCAGTTCTTGCTCAGACGATGAAGGGAATGGTGAAGAGAATGATCTTTCCTATCAAGCCAGCAATACCAATGTCTTATTAGTCATTGCCGATGACGTCGGTCTTGATCCTTTCCCCTTATATGATCTTGGAGCTCAAAAAGCGCAAATGCCTAATATTGAAGCATTAGCAGCGCGTGGAATCAAGTATAACAATGCTTGGGCATATCCTATTTGCTCACCAACTCGCGCATCAATTCTAACGGGAAAATACGGTTATCATACTGGAGTGCTAGATGCCAATACTTATTCTCAAGTCGGGGAGGACGAATTGAGTTTGCAACAATTCTTGACCGATCACACTGCAAACGATTACGCGCATTCGATCATAGGAAAATGGCATTTGTCAGGAAACAAAACGAGGCAAGCCGAAAATATGGGCATTGGCTACTGGGCTGGTATTCTTTCTGGCGGCGTCAGTGATTATTTTTCATGGTCTTTTACCGAAGATGGAGAAACAAGTATTCGCGAGGACTACTGTACGGAGGCGATTACAGATTTAGCCATCGATTGGATCAATGAACAAGAGAAGCCTTGGTTTTGCTGGGTGGCATATAACGCTGCACATACACCCTTTCATTTGCCACCTGATTACATGCATACACAAGGAGAACTTCCAGATGATACTGAAAGTGTAGATGCCAATCCCTTGCCGTACTATTTGGCGATGGTAGAGAGTTTGGATTATGAGTTCGGGCGGCTATGGGATAATATTCCAGCAGATGAGCGCGACAATACACTTGTCATTTTTATTGGAGACAATGGAACACCACGCCCCGTTTCGCAAGCGCCTTATGAGGAAGATCAAACAAAAGGCTCCTTGTACCAAGGTGGCTTAAATGTGCCATTGGTAGTTGCAGGAAAAGGAGTGAGTAGAATGGGAGCAGTGGAAAATGGCTTAGTTCATTCTATTGATTTATTTGCCACAGTTGCTGCTGCTACAGGTATCAATGTGAGCTCTTATGAGAATAGTAAGGATTTTTCCCCGAGTTTTTCAGCTGCAAATAGCATTGAACGAGATCATGCCTATTCGGAAGTTATGGGTATGTCTGATAATAAAACAGGCTACGCCATTCGTAATGAAAGGTACAAGCACCTGCGTTTCAATAGTGGATTAGAATTGTTTTTTGATTTAGAGAATGACCCCTTTGAAAAAGTTAATTTATTAGCAGGCACTCTAACGGATGAAGAGCAAGAAGCATTTCAATCCCTAGAAGAATTGGCAGCTGAAATTCGACAATAAAAGCAAGATATTGCACCGCTTACATCAATCGACTAGCAAATGAAAAGGATCAATTCAATAGCCGGTATTGCACTGCATTATGCGCGCGAAACTCAATATCCGTATGGTTCGAAGGGAAGGCCGGCGTCTTTTTTGGTTCTAGATGATTTTTTCGAAACACTTGAAACTTGTTTTGAAGAATTAAATGCCTATTCTCCATTAGGGACAGCAGAAATAATGACCACAGCAGGTATTTATGTCAATAAACCTGGGAGTGAACACAGAACGGGCGCCGCTTTCGATTTAGATGCTTTGTTTTGGAAAGACTACCATTTGATTAGTCGGAATTTTCATCAAGATTATGAATTGTATTTGGGCATAGAATCCATCATACGAAAACACTTTGGTGTAGTGCTCAATTATTTTTACAATGATAAGCACAAAGATCACTGGCACATTGACAGTGGTACTTCTGTTAATTTTACTACATCCAGTAAATCGAAAGTTATTTATGTGCAGTTAGTGGCCACCTACAGTTATGGTTTGCCGGTTCTTGTTGATGGTATTTGGGGAAATCAAACCGCAGGAGCGGTGAAAGAAATGTTTGTACTGCTGGATCTGACTGGAAAAATTACCAGCAAAAGAACTTGGATGAGTTTTCTTGATAAAACGGCTAAAGTTAGTTTTGCTTTGTTTGAACAATCAAAGAACCCCAGCCGCTTACTAGATGACCTATATGCAACCTTGTTAGATGTGAATGTTCACTCAAACGATCGAGCAGCGGTTTTACAGGCTTTGAATAATTTTAGAAATCATCAAGCAACAGATAAATGGTTGTCGAAATTTGGCGATCCACAGAGCTTGGAAGCTATCATTAAGGGTGTTGCGTAAAAGCTGTTTTATAACAATAAATAAAAACGCTGAATGAGTTCGAGTGTTAGTCATAAAAAAATTCAAAAATTTATCAATGGGGAAATAGACGAAACCTCCGACCTCTTGGCTCGAGAGGAGCCCTTGGAGATTCGCCTAGGATTTGGTCCCGAAAAAGAACGGGAACAAATGCGCTTAGCTGTGACGATGCGAACGCCTGGCGATGACATTAATTTGGTTATGGGCTTTTTATTGACAGAAGGAATCATACAGTCACAACAGGATTTGATCAGCTTGAAACATTGCGAAGATCAAGGAAAAGAGTCATCGAAAGGAAATGTGGTTCGTGCGGAATTGTCTCCGCTCAAGGAACTCTCAGCTGAGCATTTTCAGCGAAATTTTTACATGAGCTCCAGTTGTGGAGTTTGTGGAAAGACTTCCATTGAAGCGGTGCATGTGCATTGCGAAAATAGAGCATTATCCAGCGGCTGGAAGGTCTCTACCGAGATATTAGCGAGTTTGCCAGGAAAGTTGAGGGCAAAACAGCTGGTTTTCGAACACACGGGCGGAATACATGCGGCGGCGGCTTTTGATGAAAACGGCGAACTCATGGCTCTTGCTGAAGATGTGGGTCGACATAATGCCTTAGACAAATTGATCGGTCATTTGTTAATAAATAAGACCGCAGCAGGACTACTTCTGGTGAGTGGAAGGGCTAGTTTTGAACTGGTGCAAAAAGCTGCCGTTTTCGGCTTTCCACTTTTAGCAGCTGTCGGTGCTCCTTCGAGCCTAGCTGTTGATTTGGCAGAAGAAACGGGAATGGCTTTGGTTGGATTTCTTCGCCAAGATCGATTCAATCTCTATTCGGGCTTTGGTATCTTAGCGCCTAGTACGAAATCGGTTTAGTCGCTTGATTAGGTCGAATTTGCGCAGAAAAACGGGATAATTTATAGCGGATCATGGAGAACAAGAATATAGCAGCGAATCAAGGATGGGCACAGCCCCCTATCGAGTTCACAGGCATTAAGCTGCAATCACCTCCTACAATGGCGGCGGGATTTGTAGCCGTAAAGTCGTCCATGAGTCATGTCCTTTCGGAAATGAGTCTGTTCAAAGGAATGTCCGTGCTCAATAAATTGAATCAATCTGGAGGAATCGATTGCCCGGGTTGTGCTTGGCCCGATCCTGAAAAGCCTTCGAAGTTAGGAGAGTACTGTGAGAATGGCGCAAAGGCCATTGCGGAAGAAGCGACTTCAAAAAAAATCGGAGCGGACTTTTTCGCCCAATATTCAGTACGTGAACTGTCCGAAAAAAGCGATTATTGGTTAGGGAAACGAGGGCGGATTGTAGAACCTCTGATTTTGCGTCCAGGGGCAACGCATTATGAGTCCATTTCGTGGGACAGCGCCTTTGCGGAAATCGGGACGGCCTTAAATGCATTGCCATCGCCTGATGATGCCATTTTTTACACTTCGGGAAGAACCAGTAATGAAGCTGCCTTTTTATACCAGCTTTTCGTGCGGGAGTTCGGAACCAATAACTTGCCCGATTGCTCCAATATGTGCCATGAATCTTCGGGAGTGGCTTTGTCAGAAACGGTTGGTATCGGAAAAGGCTCAGTAAAGCTAGAGGACTTTTACAATACGGATCTGATTTTGATCTTCGGTCAAAACCCGGGAACAAATCATCCGCGTATGTTGTCTGCCTTGAAAAAGGCAAAGGAAAAGGGCGCTAAGATCATTAGCATCAATCCTTTAAAGGAGGCGGGCTTAATGGGCTTTAAAGATCCACAGAGTCCAAGAGATTTGTTGTCTGGAAATAGTTTGACAGATTTATATCTGCAAGTCCAAATAAACGGAGACGTGCCACTCATTAAAGCGTTAATGCATTGCCTGTGGTACGACGAAAAGAAGGAACCAGGAACTGTTTTCGACTGGGATTTTATTCAGTCTAAGACGGAGGGTTATGAAGATTTCATAACAGACTTGCAAGGGCTTGATTACACTGAATTATGTGGGCAGGCAGGCATTCCCGTTCGAGTGGTTCGAGAAGCCGCAGACATGATTCGGGAGTCTCCGAGAATGATCGCTTGTTGGGCGATGGGTATTACTCAGCACAAAAACGGGGTGGAGAACATCCGTGAGATTGTCAATTTGCTTTTGCTTCGTGGGAGTATTGGGAAGCTAGGAGCGGGAACCTGTCCGGTTCGAGGGCATTCCAATGTGCAAGGAGATCGAACCATGGGGATTTGGGAAAGCCCGAAAGCTTCGTTTCTAGATAAACTAGAAAACACATTCCTTTTCAAGGCTCCGAGAAAACATGGCTATAACGTAGTGAATGCGATAAAAGCCATGCACGATGAAGCTGGGAAGGTGTTTTTTGCGATGGGAGGCAATTTCTTGTCTGCTGCCCCAGATACAGAATACACAGCAGATGCACTTAGAAATACTGGGATGACTGTACAGGTTTCTACTAAGCTGAACCGTTCACATTTGGTACATGGAGAAACGGCTATTATTCTTCCATGTTTGGGTAGAACGGATAAAGATGTGCAAGAAGGGAATCCGCAATTTGTTACTGTAGAAAACTCCATGGGAGTGGTACACAGTTCGCGCGGACATTTGAAGCCGCCTTCAGAAGAACTATTAAGCGAAGTCAAGATTGTTTGTGAATTGGCAAAAGCTACCTTCCAAGGAAGAACAAAAACTCCTTGGGACCCGCTCGCAAACGATTACGATTTTATTCGCGATAAAATAGAAGCGGTTATTCCCGGTTTTGAGGACTACAATAAGCGCGTTCGGAAAACAGGTGGTTTTTACTTGCCAAACTGTGCGAGAGATGCTAGTTTTTCCTCTATTCAAGGCAAGGCAAAGTTTACAGTCAATGCTGTTCCCGCTTCAAACAAGGCAGAAGGAGAGTTGGCGATGATGACCATTCGCAGCCATGATCAATTCAATACGACCATTTATGGGCTGGACGATCGTTACCGCGGAATATTGAACGAGCGTCGCGTTATTCTCATGAATAAGAAAGACATAAAGGAGCAGGGCTTTACAGCGGGACAAAAAGTCGACCTGTGGAATGAGTATGAGGGAATAAGAAGAAGTGCGAAGCAATTTATTATTGTAGAGTATGATATTCCTCAGGGCTGCTGTGCTACTTACTTTCCAGAAGCGAATCCTTTGATACCCATTAATGCCTTTGCTGACAGAAGCTTTACTCCAACTTCTAAGAAAATTTTGATTCGATTACGATAGTTTGTTCTTTGTTTCTCGAATTGTTAAGCGTCTTGAAGTTTACTGCTGATACTGCATAAAGACTTCTAAGGAAATCCTTTCTTCCTTAGTTATATATTTCAAAGTATAGGAAGTTATGATTTGACGGATGAAAATTTGGCGCTCTTGAAGACTTCTTTTTCTTCTTTGATTCTACTTTCGCCAATTTTTTGTTTAAGGATTTAAGACGCGATTTATGTATGACTAAACAGGGATCTCTCCCTTTTTCAGCCTTTGACTCCGACTCACTTCTCATTTCACTCACTAACTGTCTTTTTTTTGATGTTTTTTAATTTTTTTTGGCTTTAGAATATTTTATTTATTCTGTATTTTTTAGGCTTCAGATGGGATGTTTACTCGAACTTCTTGGCTGGTTTTCTACGACCTGATGCGAAGGATTCTTCTACAATAGTCTATTATTTTACAGTAATATCACCTCTTTTCCACGCTAAATCGCTGATATTAAGCCTAGTGTAAATTTTGCTCGTTTGTTTGATTTATTTATTCTTCAGATGGGTTTAAGATGAGAATAACTGATATATGATGGTTTTAGACTGGGCGCAAAAGCATGGAAAAAGAAAAGATAAACCCTAAGTTTACGTCATCATAACAATCATTTGCTTGGCCAGTTGAAAGAGTAAAAACCGATTGTGAATATGATTATTTGTTTGTTTTTCCCCCCAATGATATTAGTCAGATCAGACTTTACTCAATACTTGAAAAAGAAGTTTTGGGAATTGAATGAGGACGAGAATTAAGAATACTCAATTAACCAATTAGTACATAACATCATTAAATTTTTGCGATGAAAAAAACAACACTTATTTTTTTAGGATTTCTTGTGGTATTTGCACTCGGTTGTGCAAAAGAAGAGATACAAGAACAAGTAGATTTGGTAGAAACCGAATCTGATCTAACAAGATTCAGCAACTGTGATTTTTGCTGGGCACACGATGGTCCAAATAATGATATAAAGGGAGGATACGATGGATCGGCTTACTGGCATTTGTATAAAGAAAAACAAGGGGGATGGGCTTTTATGGATTTTACCAAAAGCCAAGATCAAAACTACTTTGAAATGGCTGCTGGAAACAAAAACAGCTGGGATGATTGGTGGTACCTGAAAGATGCAGTTGGAGGGAAAGGATGGGATTACGGATACGGACGTACTATTAAATACAATTACAATGCTGAGGGTAATTATGACTTTGTAGGGGTGTATGGTTGGGCTAAGAACCCGTGCATCGAATACTATGTAGTTGAAAACGAGAACGGATATGGTATACAAGGGACTTACAGAGGGGAATATACTGTAGACGGAGTCACGTATTACTTATATAAGCAATATCAAAATACGAGCAAAAATCCTTGCGACGGGTGGGGAAGTTTTTGGCAATACATTGCCAAAAGAAAAGATGGAGTGGACCATGGCAACTGGGCTCCTATGAATCAAGATATGTCCATTGATATGCAAAAACATATCAATCATTGGAACTACATCGAACGGGGTGATGGTAGTAATGATTTAGGAAATTGGGGATACCAAGTATTTGGAATGGAAGTCTTTAAAGGCAAATACGCAAAGCTCAGAGCATCGGTGTGGGAGTAGCCTAAAATCAATGCATTAAAGTGTTCAGCTAAATATTGTTTGCTGAATAAAAAGTTGTCTCCAGATAGGAGAAAATTAGGGCACTATCGACCTCTCCCCAGTAAGGGTCATTCAGATAGTGCCCTATATATTTATAAGATTCGAG
>CALFBW010000131.1 GCA_937951415.1 uncultured Chitinophagales bacterium
TGAAAAGTTGAGCGCGAAGTTTTGACTTAAAGCGGTTGATTCCACCAAATATTCTTGTTCATTAATAATAGTGTTCGTGCTCAAATCGAATTGAGAAATGCAAACTGCAAGCGATCCTGTATCTGCTTTTCCATAATTAAATACATCGAAGGAAATGGCAATTTCATTTATTTCACTGGTATCGAGAACACCCATTGGCACAACAGAGAAAGAATCAAAAAGCATCGCATACTCGGGATGTTCATAAGGACTCAAAACAATGTTGGGATCTCCATTAAAGGTGAAATTGGGATGATTATATAAGACAAAAGCGTCTGTTGGGCTGTAATGCTTTCTCAAAGTTTGACGGAATACAGTAGCCAAACTTTCACCGTAAGAGTCGCCTGCGAGTTCTTCGGAAAATTTTCCTAATAAGTGATTGATACTGCTTGGTAAAAGCGAATTGTAGCCAATAAAGGCAATTGCACCACTGTTTTCTGCTGCAACATAATCAATCGACATGACATTGTCAGCGATGGGGGTTTCATGTATTCTTCCTGTATAACTAGCTTGTGAAAAGATGAAAGGATATTTCCCTTCATTCATATATTCGCTTGCTGGGTCTTGACTGATGTCATATTCCCAGTAGTTCGGACTTGATTGTCCTAAGTATTGCAGCATTCCAATGCCGTTTTGCCAATGATCGAGAAATTCTTCTGGTGCTGCTTCCAAGGTTGGAGGAACTCCTTGAGGAGTAGAGGGAGATGATTCAGTATATAAGTCGAGTATTTCATGGCCCAAATTTTCTCCTGTAAGACTAGATTGAATAGATTCCAGTTGTTCTGAAAAGAGATCAGTCATTTCTTGACCGTAACCCTTAGCAATTTGTAAAGTACTTTTCATCCAAGCCTTGTCATCTAAGTCATCGCAATCAGTAATTTGCTGATTGCCTTCATAGCTAATAAGCTTATCTAAATAGGAACGCAGTTCATTGGCATTATTGGCAGGTATTCGACCGACGGACAATAGAGGATAATGGTCTCTAGTCGATCCACTCACTAATAAGGCATCCGAGGCAGGTATTCCAAAAGAAGGTACTAAACAAAGGGAGGCATTTTCTATACTATTTAGCGTTTGATTGTATCGCACAGATTTTCCTAATAAAAAGAGTGTCTCAGGCGACGCATCCCATTCACCAATAGCAGCAATCACGAAGTTTTTTATAGCCATCGGATGTTTATCAATGCCCCAAGCATATTGATCATATAATTCTAGAATATTCACGAGTGCCACTTCATGATTTCCGCCTTCGGGTGAACTCCGATAATCTACATAATCTTGAACGGGATTGTCAGAACCCTCTGTCAAAAAAGGATGATAAACCATGATAAGATCTCCCTGCATATTCGCTGCGGAATAGTCGGTAAATTGTAATTCGGTAAATGAATCAATCGAGAAAATATTCGAATTTCCTAGAACGAAGCTTCGTGTTTCTCCCAGGTTCTCGTTCGCTTTTATTAGCAATTTATAAAGACCATTTTCCAAAGTAGCCTCTGTTCTTTCTCCGCTAGTCAAGTCATACAAGATCGATTCAGAGCCGCCATCAAATTCACTTATTTCTAAGTATTTATCGCTGTCAACTTCCAAATCAAAATTGAAAGTAGTGGCATTTCCGAACTCAAAAAGTCTAGGGTATTCTAGCTCAATTGTGCAGACATAATATCTTGTATTATATGGGAAGCCAGCCGTGACTCCATCAAAGGCTGTGAATTTTAAAGGAAGAATTTCACCGTCGGTAATGTCGGGAGCTATTTCGATGGGAATATCGATGCTGAAAGTTTCGAAATCAAATTTTGAAAAGAAACCATGAGCGTATTCTGTGCCATCGATTTCAAGACCATATTCTTGGTCGAAAACTACACCAAGTGATCCGGAGGAACCTAATAATTTGCTTTCACAACTTATGTTGTCTTCAGCAGAAAAATCTATACTGGTCAAGGGTACATTTCGGGTATATGGATTAGTTTGGCGAACGAGTCCACCTACCCAGCCTTCGCCTTTTGCATAGATAGGATTCCAATTATAAACCCCTGTCAAAAAATAAGGTTCTCCAAATCTGAATGCATTCTTTAGATCAATTTCTTCTCGATAAATGAAATTTTGACTAGCTGCTGGAGGCGCACTCAGATCGTTGGGAATGTTTGCATAGCGAAGATGCTCTCCTTCAGCATCTGAAGTTAAATAGAAAGACCTCAACCGCGAGAACAGACTTTGCCTGTCAGTAATTTGGTCCGTACTACTATCGAAGAGCTGGGTATCGAAGCTGCCATCATTTCCTTCCCCGTAAAATTCAATATAGTCTCCTTCCGTGAATAAGCCGTCAGTCGACACGTGAATTAAAATCTGTTCGCCTTCAGAAAATAGTTGAAAATCTGCCCCAATAAGTGAGATTCCTGTATTAGATAAAGCCTCATAACCAATGCGATAAATGCCTTTTTCTTCTACTTGGAATTTCTGGTAAGTTTGTTCGTAATCAATCCACGCATTGACAGCTTCTTGGGCATTTAAACAAGAAAAGGAAACAAGAGAAGCTAGAACAAGTAATAAATGATCTTTCATAAATCGGATTTTT
>CALFBW010000132.1 GCA_937951415.1 uncultured Chitinophagales bacterium
AAACCCATCGCTGATATATTCCGTGCCTTCAGCACTACGCAACTCCTAATAAATCACGAATCAAAATCGAATCACGAGCCCAGAGTCACAGCGTGACGGTAAATATTAGCGATGGGTTTCAAGCTATCCTTGCCCCGAAAATAAAACCATGAAACCAAGGATCTCAACAAACCCTCATAGCAGGATGGATGTAAATCCCTTCGCAGCACCTCTAGTGCATGGTTTTGACTATTTTAGTAATAAATATAAACAGATGTCGAATCAAGCAATCATTGAGAAATTCTACACCGCCTTCGCAGCGGGGCAGATTGAAGACATGCTCGAATGCTATCATCCAGAAATCAAGTTTGAAGATCCCGCTTTTGGGGCCATCGAAGGAGACAGAGCCAAAGGCATGTGGTCGATGCTCTTGGAGCGAAGCAAGGGAGATATAGACATTAGTTTTAGGGATGTTGAAAGCTTAGGAGATAAGGGCAGCGCCAAATGGAAAGCCGTGTATCAATATGGTCCAAAAAAACGAAATGTCGTCAATGAGATCGAAGCCAATTTTGTCTTTAAAGATGGAAAAATCATTGAACACAAAGATGATTTCGATTTATGGAAATGGTCAAAGCAAGCCTTAGGAGTTCCAGGACTTTTGCTGGGGTGGAGCGGGTTCATGCGAAATAAAATCCAAAAAACAACAAATGGTTTGCTCGATAAATACATGAGTCAGTGATGGCACTTTTTTATTTCTTTATTCTCATCTATTATCGTGTAAAATAATTGAGTTTTCCTTTAATAAATCACAGTTTCTAAAGACCGAAATCTTAGCGCTTTACAACATGATCGTTTTCAACTAAAATGCTCTCTCATGCGTATTTATTCCCTTATTATTTTGCTTTTATTCTGTGGCCACCTTTTCGCAGGTCCATCTGTTACGAGTAGCCATTTGAAAATTGATCAGTTTGGTTACTTGCCCGATGCCAAAAAGATCTGTGTAATCAGCAACCCCCAAGCAGGTTTCAATAGCGCAGAGGCATTTAGCCCCGGAAATATTTACGAGCTCAGAAATTGGGATGACGATGTCGTGGTTTATTCTGCTTCTATAACGGCTTGGAACAACGGAGCTACCCATGTGCAATCGGGTGATCAAGTTTGGTGGTTTGATTTTTCGACCGTACAAACTTCGGGCGATTACTACGTGTACGATTTAGTAAATCAAGTGGGTTCTTTTAGATTCTCCATCAGCGAAAATGTTTACCAAGAAGTGCTAAAGGCAGCATTCAAAGTCTTTTATTACCAAAGATGCAATAGCCCCAAAGTACTTCCTTTTGCAGAAGCAGGCTGGTTAGATGTTGCGAACAATTTTGTGGGGCCGCAACAAGACAACGATTGTCGAGCCGTTGGAAACACCAATGCATCTACTTCGCAAGATTTGACGGGTGGCTGGTTTGATGCAGGAGATTATAATAAATACGTCAACTTCGCAGACGGTGTAGTGCACGACTTGCTGTTCGCCTATGCAGAAAATCCCGAAATTTGGACCGATGATTTTAACATTCCAGAATCGGGCAATGGTGTTCCGGATTTATTAGATGAAGTAAAATATGAACTCGATTGGTTTTTGAAAATGCAACAAGCGGACGGTTCCGTTTTGCACAAAATTTCCGTCACCGACTTTGGTGCTGCCAGTCCACCCAGTGCTGATTCCGGTTTCCGTCGCTACGCCCCTGCTACGGCTTCGGCCACCGTTTCTGCCTGTGGTGCTTTCGCGCATGCTGCTTCCATTTTTTCGGAATTAAATGATCCTGCAAGTCAGGCATATGCCACCGTTTTAGAAAATGCTTCGGTGGCAGCTTGGAATTGGTTTATTGCAAATCCTGCTTACTCGAATTACGACAACAGTGGTTTTGTGAATGCAGACGGCGAAGATTTTTACTTCGGCGGATCAGATTGGTGGTACAATCAACAAGCCAATAGAATAGCGGCGGTGGCTTATTTGTTTGGAGCAACTGGAAATACCAGTTACCGGGACTACTTTGAAGCAGAATGGTCGAATTTACATTTGAATATATGGGGTTTTGTGTATCCATTCGAGAGCGAGTATCAAAACGCAGCTTTGTATTATGCGAGCTTGGATGGCATTGATGCTTCTGTGGGAATTGCCGTACGAAATCGCTACGAACAATCCATAAACACCAATCATTTCGACAATTTACAGGCCTACCAGTCCGATGAAGATGCCTATCGTGCACATTTGACCGATGGGAATCACACTTGGGGAAGCAACAGTGTGAAAAGCAATAAAGGCAGCATGTTTTGGAACATGCTCGAATACGAAATGGATGCGCAAAATGAAGACGACTACAAAGATGCGGCAGCGGGCTATCTCCATTATTTACATGGAGTTAACCCTTTGAACTTAGTGTATCTCACGAACATGGGAAGCTTAGGAGCCGAAGCTTCTGCCAACAGCATGTACCATTCTTGGTTTGGCGATGGAAACGCACTTTGGGATGAGGTGGGAGTATCGACTTATGGGCCTGCCCCCGGTTTTTTAGTGGGTGGAGCGAATCCCAACTTTTCGCCAGACCCCAGTTTTGGCGGTATTTTATCGCCTCCACAAAATCAACCCATTCAAAAGTCTTACTTAGACTGGAACACAAGTTGGCCCGAAAATTCCTGGGAAATTACGGAGCCTGCTATTTATTATCAAAGCGCTTACATCAAACTCTTGTCAAAGTTTGTACGTCCTACAAGTGCTATTGTCGATCTTAAAATTCTGCTCGAAGGTGCTTACGATGGCAATGGTATTATGCGTGCCGACTTAGGAAATCTAATACCCTTAGAGCAGCCTTTTACGGCAGCTCCATACAATTACATAGGTACAGAAACCCTTTCAGCTGTTGCCAATAATATGGTAGATTGGGTTTTGGTGGAAGCACGTTCTGGCACTCCTAATATTTCGGGTTCTCGAGGAACTACCACAGTGGAAACGCAAGCAGCCATTTTACTTTCAGATGGTTCAATAGTCAATACTAATGGAGCAGCTTTGCGATTTGAAACGCTTCAAACCAATGACAGCTATTATTTCGCTGTCCGTCACAGAAATCATTTGGATGTTTTGAGCGCTTCTAGTGTAGTTGCTGGATCTGCCATGTCTTTTGATTTCACGAGCAATCAAAATCAAGCCTGGGGAAATGAACAGTTAGTGCTTTCCAATGACAATTATGCAATGATGCATGCGGCCGACTTTAATCA
>CALFBW010000133.1 GCA_937951415.1 uncultured Chitinophagales bacterium
GGGACTAGAGAAGTGTTGGGGCAAACCTATACCGACGTTACTACTGTTAATCGAAAGCATTTTACTTTGAACCCTAGTTCAGGAGAATGGGAGGATAGTTTTTTCTTCGACGACTTCATTAGTTACTACGCAAATGGCGTAGGCGTAATTGAGCAAGACAACGACCTTCGTGCTACACGACTAGTCGATTATCAAATTGTGGAGTAATGCTTAGGGATCGGAAAATATCGGTTTTATAGGCCGAATCCATCGTGTCTGGGAGATAGTTATATTCCTTGATTTTACGGTTTTATTATTGGGCTCCGATGGCTTGAAACCCCTCGCTAATATTTCCCGTCACGCTGTGACTAGAGGCTAGTAATTCGATTTTATTTCGCGATTTATTTGTAGTAGCGTAGTGCTGAAGGCACGGCATATTCCAGCGATGGGTTTCAACCCGTCGTGCCATGAGGGATGGTTGTGTTTGCCGATAGATACGGAATTCATTCTGCCATGAGGCTTAGTTGTGTTTGCTGATAGATACGGAATTCATCATGCTATATCGGATGCTTTTGTTTGTTGATCGAAACGGAATTCATCATGCCGTGAGGGTTCAGGAAGAACCTTGATTTTATTTAATAAGATCAGATTAGTATACATCCATAATGAAATACAGTAATTATACGTAATTCACTAAAATGTCCTAGCATTTCCTGTACTTTTATAGTCGATGAGTAAACAAGATTTCGATGCTTGGTGGGATTACAGCGATCCTCGAAAAACGGAACAAGTTTTTCGCAAGCATTTATTAAACATAGAAGAAGAAAATCTCGATTATCGATTACAGTTGCAGACCCAAATTGCACGTTGTTTAGGTTTACAGCGACAATTTATGGCTGGCCATGACTTCTTGGACTCCATAGAATTTGAACTGCCAAAAGAACCACAAATCTGCACCATTCGCTACTTGTTGGAGCGCGGAAGATTGTTTAATTCGGACAATCAACGAGCATTGGCGAATCCGCTGTTTTTACGAGCTTACGAAAAGTCTAAGGAATTGGAGGAGGACTTCTTTACTGTAGATGCTGCGCATATGTTAGCAATATGTGTAGACTTGAGTGAACAAGCTAAATGGAGCAAAAAAGCTATTAATGTAGCATCTAAGAGCAAAGACCCCGAGGCGCGCGCGTGGTTAGGTGCACTTTACAATAATGCTGCTTGGACTTGTCATGCAGAAGGAGACTTTGAAACAGCCCTAAAGTACTTTGAAGGAGCTTTAGAATTTCAGGAAGAGCGAAAGAACCAAGAACGAATATTTATTGCCGAATGGGCTGTTGCACGATGTTTGCGCTCTATGGGAAAACTTGAGTTAGCATTAGCAAAACAGCTACAATTACTGGAAGATCGAAGGCAGCATGACTTTAAGGAAGATGGATTTGTTTTCGAAGAAATAGGGGAGTGCTTGCTCGAATTAGAGCGGGCTGATGAAGCGGCTTCGAATTTTGAAAAGGCCTTGTTTTTATTGGCAGAAAATCCTTGGATATTGGAAAACGAGAAAGATCGACTAAGAAGAATTAAACGCTTAGCAAATCTATAATTAGAAGCAAGTTGTACATGAAGACAATTCCTTGAATCATATACAACACGCTACTTCCAGCAATACTTTATGGAAATAAACAAGCACAGCAATTATGAAGATGTTCAATTGTTTCAGTATGGTTATGCGCCATTTGGGAAACCCAATTTTTGTGTGTATCAATTTTTTGTAGACGGACTTCTAATCGATACTGGTCAATATCGAATGCGAAAGGCTGTGGAGGAGAATGTAAAGAAATTGCCAGTACAACAAGTTTTTATTACTCATCACCATGAAGACCATACGGGGAATTTGTCCCTAATTCAAGAATTGCACCCTAATGCTAAATTCTTGACGAGCGCAGCTTGTGCAAGGCAAATGAAGAAACCTGCAAAGATCAGTTTTGCGCAATATTTGTATTGGGGAAAAACCAGGCCTTTTACAAATTTTAAGATTGTAAAGGATACGATAGAAACTACAAAATATCATTTTGATTTAATTCCAATCCCTGGTCATGCATGGGATATGTATGCACTGCACGAACCGAATAAAGGTTGGTTGTTTTCGGCGGATTTGTGGGTGAGCGATTACATAAAGTACTTTCTACATTCCGAGAGCCTTTTATTGCAAATAGATTCTCTTAGAAACGTTTTGAACCTAGAGTTTGATCAATTGTTTTGCAGTCATCGGCCAAAACTCAGTGGAGGAAAGGAAAGAATACAAGCTAAGCTGCAATTTTTTGAAGATTTTTATGGTGAAGTGTGTAAAGCTTCCGAGGAAGGTTTGAATAGTAAAGCGATAAGAAATCGTTTGGCGCTGAAAGAAGTGTGGCTAACTCGTTTCGTTTCTCATGGTTATTTGTCCATGAAAAATATGGTTAATGCCGTATTGCGTGATGAAAAAGCTCGAAAAGCTGGTCTGAGTGAAAAAAAATGAGGCCCTTTTCTTAATTTGAGAAGGTATGAAAAAGCGGAAGATAAGATCTGATGAGGATGTGGAATTACTAGCGGAGCAAATTCGCTCAGAATTGGGTATAGATGTGATGAAGTA
>CALFBW010000134.1 GCA_937951415.1 uncultured Chitinophagales bacterium
GTAATTGTGTCGGAACGACCGATCCGAACTTCTGTCCAGGGCTCAATTTATTCATTGGCGATGCTTGTGATGATGGTGATCTTACTACGATTAACGATCAAGTAGATGCCGCTTGTAATTGCACGGGAACGACTGATCCCAACTTCTGTCCAGGATTAAACTTATTCATTGGCGATCCTTGCGATGATGGTGATGTTACGACGATTAACGATCAAGTAGATGCCGCTTGTAATTGTACGGGAACGACTGATCCGAATTTCTGTCCAGGGCTCAATTTATTCATTGGTGATGCTTGTGATGATGGAGATGCTACCACGATTAACGATCAAGTAGATGCCGCTTGTAATTGCGTGGGAACGACCGATCCGAATTTCTGTCCAGGGCTCAATTTATTCATTGGCGATCCTTGCGATGATGGAGATCTTACTACGATTAACGATCAAGTAGATGCCGCTTGTAATTGTGTCGGAACGACCGATCCGAATTTCTGCCCAGGATTGAATTTATTCATTGGCGATCCCTGTGACGATGGCGATGCTACCACGATTAACGATCAGGTAGATGCTGCTTGTAATTGCGTTGGAACGACCGATCCGAATTTCTGTCCGGGGCTCAATCTATTCATTGGCGATGCTTGTGATGATGGTGATCTTACTACAATCAACGATCAAGTGGATGCCGCTTGTAATTGTTTTGGAACGACCGATCCCAACTTCTGTCCAGGATTGAACTTATTCATTGGCGATGCCTGTGACGATGGTGATGTCACGACGATTAACGATCAAGTCGATGCCGCTTGTAATTGCATTGGAACGGCTGATCCTAACTTCTGCCCAGGATTGAATTTGTTCATTGGCGATGCTTGTGATGATGGTGATGTTACTACGATCAACGATCAAGTGGATGCCGCTTGTAATTGTGTGGGCACTCCCGACCTTACTTGCCCCAACATTGAACTGGAAGCACCTAATAATACTTTCTGCTCTGATGGTAGTATGGTGAATTTGGATGCTTTTATTGTCGATGCTCCCGCTGGAACATGGTCGAGTATTCCCAGTCTTACCATTAATGGTGCAATCGTTGAAATGACGGGAAGTGCGGGCAACTATCAACTTATTTATACGCTCGATGCGCCTCAGCTTGGTTGTCCTGATACGGCCATGCTCAACATCGAGCTTGTAGCCTCTAACTCAGCTGGAGAAGATGGATTTATTGAGCTTTGTACTTCAGATGCTACCACTATTCCATTATCAGACCTTTTAACAAATGCTGATGCAGGAGGAACATGGACTTTGGTGGAGGTTTTTGAAGGAGAGCTATCGGCTGGCAGCTTAGATTTAACGACTGAGACTTTTGATTACACGAATCAAGAAGCCACAGTGTTTAGTCTTCAGTATGTACAAGAAAATCTTACACCTTGTATTGAAGATGTTGCCACATTAACGGTTACACTTGCTGAAGGAGGAACTAATAATAGCGAGAATGTCATCTTAGACTGCAGCAACAGCTTCCCACTTCTCAATCTATACACCTATCTGAACGACAGCGTTGGAGGAACTTGGCAAGAGACCAATGGAACTCTTATTGACGATTTCAGTGCTCTCAATACTGCCGAGTTGACTGCTGGCGATTACAATTTCGAATTTAGCAGCGATGCCACTGGCTGTGATGCTGTTAGTTTTGACTTGCTTTTGAACGTTCCTGAGTGCAACGAACGCTTCGCGAAATTTCCAACTGCTTTCACTCCAAATGGAGATAATCTAAATGACATATTTCGAATGCACAGTTCAGGTGTCGAGTCTGCCAATCTGTACATCTACAATCGTTTTGGAGAAGTTTTTATAGGGAATGCAGCAACGGGCTGGGATGGAATGGTTAATGGAGAACCTGCGCCATTAGGTGTGTACGCCTACTACTCACAAGTATTTTTTGTGAACGATCCTGTACCACAAAACAGAAAAGGGACCATCACCCTGATTCGCTAAGTGCTTACAAGTATAAATAGCTCTAGGAGCGTCGAATGATACAGTCAAGTAAGTACGATCGTTTTATTGTAATTTGCAGCTAATTCTACTAGTACGAAAACGCATATTATGAACATCCAAGTTTTGGCCTTCGGTATCGCCAAAGACATACTTGGTCAGCAATTACTTCCCTTGGAAGTTTCCGAAAATACTTCGGTTCTTTTACTCAAGGAGTTGCTTGTGAGAGACTATCCTGAGTTTGCAAAACTCGCTGGCTTTTCTATCGCGGTTAACAACGAATATCGTCAAGATGATTACCTCCTTTCAGAGGCAGATGAAATCGCCATCATACCTCCCGTGAGTGGCGGTTAATTATTGCATTAATAAATGATTCATATTTCAATAAAAGAAGAAGCACTTTCGCTCGCCGAATGTCAAGCCTTAATCGAAGACGAAGCGGTGGGAGGCATTGTACACTTTGTTGGAACTGTACGCAATCAAACCAAGGGCAATCAAGTCACCAAGTTGGAATTTGAAGCCTATGAAAAAATGGCCCTCCTAGAAATGGAGAAAATTGGCAAAGCAGCGCTCCAGCAATTTGATATTGAACGTTTTGTTTTACAGCACCGAATCGGCACCCTCTACTTAAAAGAAATTGCCGTTATTATTGTCGTAGGAGCAAAGCACCGAAAAGCAGCTTTTCAGGCCTGCGAATTTGCCATCGACAGCCTCAAAAAAACAGTCCCTATTTGGAAGAAAGAATTTTTTATTGATGGATCGCATTGGGTTTCTGCACATCCCTAATAAAATTGAGAAGCCATGACTACTGCCATTGTTGTTGCTGCCGGCCTTTCCAAGCGAATGGGTGCTAAAAATAAGTTACTTCTAAATTACCAGGGAAAGGCAATTTTGCTCCACAGTATAGATGCCCTAGAAAAATCCGAAGTTGAAAATATTACAGTTGTCACGGGTTTTGAAAAAGAAAAAATCGAACATTTGCTAATAAATAAAAATATTCAGCTTCTACACAATCCAGATTTCAGGAATGGACTCACCTCTTCGATACAAACGGGACTTAAAGGGATAAATAAAAAGGAACAAGATTTCTTAATTTGTTTGGGAGATATGCCCTTGGTAAAGACAGAGCACATCAATAGAATTCTATCGAAAAGATCGCTTATTGGCCAAAAGGAAATTGTGGCTCCGCTCATCAATGGCAAAAGAAGTCACCCGCTTTTATTCAGTTGGCATTTTAGAGAACGTGTGCTTTCACATAAAAGCAAAGATGGCTGCAAGGAACTTGTCCAAGAAAATATAGCGTCAATAAAATTTTGTTCGTTCGAAAATGATTTTAGTTTTGACATAGATAATCCTGCAGACTACAATTTATTGAATGAAAGAAATTAGGGACATTATTCGACGCTACGAATTAGCTGATCCCGAAATGGAATGTGCACTCGCAACAGTTGTCCAGGTCGAAGGATCTTCCTATAGAAGAATTGGAGCGCGCATGCTTGTCTTTCAAGACGGCACTTGGGTAGGAGGAATTTCTGGTGGCTGCCTAGAAGGTGATGCGCTCAGGAAGTCCAAGCTGGCAATGCTTCAAAAGAAAGCAAAACTCATTCGCTATGACACTCGAGAAGATAGCAGCGATTCCATAGGAATTGGATTGGGCTGTAATGGACTCATCGACGTTTTATTGCAACCTATTGACCGAAACGATTCCAGCATTGAAAATCCGATTTTATTATTAAAAAAATGTTCAGAGACACGAAAAGCTCAAATCCTCTTAAGCATTATTTCCTTTCCAGAAGATCCAAGCTTCGAAGGTCAATTGTTTGAAGAGGACCACTTTTTCGAACAAGGTCTTTTAGACTCCTCTGATTCCGATGATTTAAACGAAGCAATTCACAATTCTTGGAGTAACAAGAAGTCGAAAATTTGGTCGTCCAAAAATATTCGAATATTAATCGAATTTATTCCTCCTTCGATACAATTGTTCATTTTTGGAGGACAGTACGACGTTTATTCGCTGCTTCAAATTAGCAATATTTTAGCTTGGAAATCCAATTTAATAGCAAATCTTTCGAAGGTGGCTCAAACGACTCAAGAGCTTGCAACGCATTGCTGGGACAAAAATGAGATCAAGGAGAATCATAAAAAGCTGTTTAACCTTATTGATAAATACTCTGTAGCGATTTTGATGGCACATGACTACGAAACGGATAAAGAACATTTAGCGCATTTATTAAAATGTAAAAGCTTATCTTATATCGGCCTTTTGGGACCAAAAAAGAGAACCGATAAAATTCTGAAAACACTAGGAATAAATGAGGCAAGTAATCTAGAACGAATTTTCAGTCCGGTTGGACTAGATACTGGAGCAACTAGTCCCGAAGAAATAGCGATTTCGATTGTGGCAGAAATTCGAGCACATTTTAGTCAACGGAAAGGACAAATGCTTCGGGATCGAAAAGGGCCCATTAATGATCGTTTATAGACTAGCAATTCGAGAAGGAACATGATCTATTTAGATTACAGTGCAAGCACCCCAGTAGACCCTCGCGTACTCGATGCAATGCTCCCGTATTTTGGTCAGCATTTCGGAAATGCCTCTAGCCGTTT
>CALFBW010000135.1 GCA_937951415.1 uncultured Chitinophagales bacterium
TTGAAGTCCTGTGACAGAATGTGTTAAATTTGAGAGCATGAGAGAGAACTATTCGGAAGAAGAATGGAAATGTGTAGCATCTATGCCTCAAACAATTGGTGCTGCAGTAGCCAATGCAGGATACAGTGGTTTGATTGGCACTGCTAAAGAAGCGGCGGCAAATGTTCGCACTATGATTGAAGGAACTAATATGTTTCCAGAAAATGACTTGATCGCTGCCATTGCTCCTAACCGGGAAGATTTGTCTGCTGCCAAGGATCGAGCGGCTGCACACAAAGCCTATTTTAAGCAAAAGATAGAGGAAGCAGAGGTATCGAATCACGAGGAGTTGAATGCCATGTGTTTGGGACAATTAGAAGAGGCGCTTTGTTTGGTAGATGAGAAGGAAAATGAAGAGGCTGCTATGCAGTACCGACATTGGATTTATGCCATTGCTGAGAAAGTGGCAAAAGCTGCTAAAGAAGGAGATTTTTTAGGTTTTGGGGGTAAAAGAGTAAGTGACGGAGAACAAGTCTTTTTGGATAGCTTGAAAGAGACCTTGGGCATCGGAGGACCACCGGCTTAGTCCACTACTTCAAAGTAGATGCTGATGAAGCGATCGCAGTTGGTAATAGGTCTCGCGCAGTTTGCACCGATTGTTTGCAATAAGTTTTTATGCATCGAGCGAATTTGTGATGCGATTGAACAAGCAGCAAATGACCATGTCGATCTCTTGATTTTTGGAGAGGCCTTTGTGCCTGGCTATCCGTTTTGCTTGTCTCTTAGCAATGCTGCTGCTTTCAATAACGAGGCGCAGAAAGACATGTTTGCTTATTATGCCCAGCAAGCTGTTCAAATCGAAAAAGGGGATCTTGCACCCGTTTTAGCACTGGCGAAAAGGCACAAGATTGCTGTTTACTTAGGCATTGTTGAACGGCCAATCGATCGCGGAAACCACAGTTTGTACTGTTCCTTGGTGTACATCAATGGCTCAGGTGAGATTTGTTCCGTGCATCGAAAATTGCAACCTACTTATGAAGAGCGACTTTGCTGGTCGCCTGGCGATGGTAATGGATTGAAGGTGCACGAACTTGGGGCTTTTCGTGTGGGCGGTTTAAATTGTTGGGAGAACTGGATGCCTTTGAGTCGAGCGGCTCTATACGGGCAAGGAGAAAATTTGCATGTTGCTGTTTGGCCCGGATCTGAGCGAAATACCCAAGATATTACCCGTTTTATTGCCAAAGAGTCGCGTTCATTTGTAGCCTCCGTTTCAGGACTCATGCGAAAAACTGATTTTGACGAAGGATTTCCACATTTGTCCTCTTTCATAGATGACTGTCCAGCTGTTATCGCCAATGGTGGTTCTTGTTTGGCAGCACCGAATGGCGAATGGATTATTCCTCCTGTGTTGAACAAATCGGGCGTTTTTATTGCTGAAATAAATGTTCGTGAAGTCTTAAAAGAAAGACAAAACTTTGATCCATCTGGACATTACAGTCGACCGGATGTAATGCATTTGAAGGTTAATCGAAAACGACAGAGATTAATCGACTTTGAAGGCGATTAGATCAAGCTGTCTGAAAATGATTTTATCCCTTATTCACACTCTTACGACTTCGCTAGCGCTGGTCTGTGTCTTCCCAATTTTCTTTTATGGACTAAAAAAGAAGAAGATCTTGTTCACTCCCTATTTCATACCTTTTGCTCCTATCAGCTCCTTGTTGGGTTGTAAGTTTTCTAAAGGAATTCCATTAGGAAGAAATTCAAGTATGCGCATTTCGTGAGCAAAACCTGGAAGGGGAGGGCTAATTACAGGCATTCTAGTAGGAATTTTTAGCCCATCATATTCCTTATAATCTAAGTACTTTACAGCAGCGGATATAAAGTTTCCATGATCGCGCACCGTAAAATCTACTTGTGTAATCATGCCCGAACTTTTATTGATCCACAAAACATATTGATCAATGTCTCTTTGGACTTCAGGTGTTTTCCAGGTGGCATAAACACCGTCGTGCATTTCGCTATCTATTTCTTTTTCTCCAGCGTATAAAATTACATCGGCTTCAAAAATTCTAGAAGGAAGTTCGACAAAGTATTGATAAGTTGGCAACCAAAACTCCAGCTTTGCATCTTGTTCAAACTTTGCATTCTCTTCTGCACCTTTATAGGTTTTCCAAGATTGCATGCCCCAAGTTTGTCCTTTTAAACTGCCATCAAGAAATTCCAATTGGCTGTCCCATTTCCCTGGAGTGAAGGAAAGCCAAGAACTTATTTTTCGCTCTTTGTATGGGCTTGCTAATGCTGCGGGAATAGCAGCGAACTCATCAGTCCATCGTATTTTCACTGTTTCCCATTTGTTCCAATTTTCTAATCCGTGTGTAATAGCAGCGCGTTTGAGCAAGGCAACTCCTTTGTTGGGATTGGGTTTGTTGATGGCTTCTTCCGTTCTGATGTCGACCGTTCCAAACAAATAGACCAATAGGAAAAGGAATAAAAGCGCGAAGGCTATGAAAACGAAACCGTAGAGGAACTTACGCATGAGTTGGTGTTGTACTGGAATGGTAAGGTAAGCAAAAATACCAGTCGATCTTGTTTTCTGGAAGACAGCAGTTTGGTAAGTGCTTCTATTTTGTAGCGCTTTTAAGAAATAAAAAGAGCTCAATTCTTAGGGTAGAATACTAGGATGGATTTTGTAATTTCACGGTACCTATGGCGGATCAAACGAGTAGAGATATAGTAGTACGAAAAGAGGACGATCAATTGATCCTAGAGAAATCATGGAGATCGCCAGCTACACTTTTTTTTATTCCTTTTACCCTCATCTGGAATGTGATTGTTTTAACGACCACGGCCGGTTTGGGACTATCGGCTTTGATGTTTCCCCATGTTTGGTTGGGCTTTGGTTTAGCCTATTGGACTCTTGCTATGATTTTCAATAAAACAAAAATCACAGCATCGAAAGACGGCCCTTTGCGAATTAGAAATGGACCTATTCCAACTTTTGGAAACAAGGATTTGAAGCCAGAAGATA